>JAEWKB010000085.1 GCA_023386255.1 Bacteroidota bacterium | reverse complement strand
CTGTTGATGAGGCAGCTGCCGAGGTGTGCCGCTACTTTGATAAGAATGTAAAGAAAGTAACCGCTACATTAGGCTGGGAGCAGGAGTATTTCCTTGTAGACTCGGCGCTTGCGGCTTCAAGGCCCGATATCCTTTTAACAGGCCGTACACTGCTTGGGCATACATCGGCCAAAGGGCAGCAGCTGGAAGATCATTATTTTGGGTCTATACCAACACGTGTGCTAAACTACATGAGGGACCTTGAGAACGAGTGCATGCTGCTGGGCATACCTGTGAAAACACGTCATAACGAGGTGGCGCCAAACCAGTTTGAGCTTGCTCCCATATTTGAGGAAACAAACCTTGCTGTAGACCATAACTCACTGCTTATGGACGTAATGCAGAAGGTCGCGGAGCGGCATGATTTTAAGGTGCTTTTCCACGAAAAACCATTTAAAGGCGTGAACGGTAGCGGTAAGCACAACAACTGGTCTCTCGCTACAGATACAGGTGTTAACCTGCTTAGCCCGGGCAAAACGCCAATGAGCAACTTGCAGTTCCTTACGTTCTTCATAAACACCATAAAGGCAGTATATAAAAACGAAGAACTGCTTAGGGCATCTATCGCTACAGCGTCAAATGACCACAGGCTTGGTGCTAACGAAGCCCCGCCTGCAATTATATCGGTATTTATTGGCCAGCAGCTGTTTAAAGTGCTTGAGGAGCTCGAAGGCGTGTCAAGCGGTAAACTCTCGCCTGCTGAGAAAACCGACCTTAAACTGAATGTGGTAGGTAAAATTCCGGATGTATTGCTTGATAATACCGACAGGAACAGGACATCGCCATTTGCATTTACCGGTAATAAATTTGAGTTCAGGGCGGTGGGCTCTACAGCCAACTGTGCCAATGCCATGACCATACTTAATGCCATAGTTGCCAAGCAGCTTAAAGACTTTAAAAAGGAAGTTGACGCGCTTGTTGATGGTAAAGGCATGAAAAAGGACGATGCTATCTTTAACATCCTTAGGGAATACATTAAAGAAACGAAGAACATACTGTTTGAAGGTGATGGCTACAGCGAAGCATGGGAGCAGGAAGCTGCAAAACGCGGCCTTAGCAATCATAAAACTACTCCGGCCGCGCTTAAGGCAAAAGTATCTAAGCAGGCGCTTGAGCTGTTTGAAGAACTTAAAGTGATGAACCATGTTGAGGTGGAAGCGCGTTATGAAATTGAGCTTGAAGAGTACACGAAGAAGATACAAATTGAGGGACGTGTGCTGGGCGATATTGCACGTAACCATGTTATCCCTACAGCAATCCGTTACCAGAATGTACTTATTGAGAACGTAAAAGGGCTTAAGGAGATTTTCGGTAAGGATTTCGAAAAGATAGGCAGGGAGCAGATAGTGCTTATAAAAGAAATATCAGATCATATTGCAGCAATCAACTCTAATGTAGAGGCCATGACCGAAGCCCGTAAAACCGCTAACGCGCTTGATAATGCTGAAGCTATGGCGCATGCTTACTGCGATAACGTGAAGCCGTATTTTGACATTATAAGAAACCATTGCGATAAGCTGGAACTGCTTGTAGATGATGAGATATGGACGCTCACAAAATATAGGGAGTTATTATTTACACGATAATTTCATAGCAATTAATTGAGTACAACCTGCCGCGCAACCGGCAGGTTTTTTTATTTCCCTTCAGTATGAGCATAATAATCATTATATTGAGGCGTTTCTTATTTTGAAATCCTTATTAATGAAGCACCAACTACTTTTTCTCTTCCTGCTTACATCTGTTGCAGCTGCCTCACAGGAGCAGTTTACGGTATATTTTGATTTTGATAAAGACAAAGCCACGGCGGCATCGCAGGATAAACTGTTGAAATGGATACACAAATACCGTGATGTAGAAATTAACCATATATATGGCTATGCTGATAGTATTGGAACTCCGGATTATAATATAAAACTTTCGGAGCGGAGGGCAAATTACGTTGCAGTGCAATTGCAGGCAAAAGGCATGGCTGTTACAAATGTTTCAATAAAAGGTTTTGGCGAAACGAGTGTTTTTTCTGAGAATCTTGCCAGCGACCGTATTGTGGTAATTCATTATACTGAACAGGAAAAAGCACCACTTGTTATTAAAGCTGCAGATTCTGTAGCTGTTACTCCTATAAAATCAATTACAGTTTCCGCGCAACCCTATACTTCGGGGCTTACGGCAGCTGTTAGCGCAGCAAAGAAAGGTGACAGGCTGCGGTTGCCCAACATGAATTTTTATAACGGCATGGAAGAAATGCTGCCTGAATCGAAGCCGGTATTAGAGGAGCTGCTGGCAATTATGAAGGATAACCCAAAACTGAAAATTACAATTGAAGGGCATATTTGCTGTGACAGGCTGGAGAGCGACAAGTTATCTTACAGGCGGGCCAGAGTAGTGTACAGGTACCTGATAAACGGTGGTATAGCCAAAAAAAGATTAGATTATAGGGGTTATGCCGGTACCAGCCCTATACATTTTATACCTGAAAAAAATGATGAGGAAAAGGCTGCTAACCGCAGGGTTGAAATTCATATAACTGCTAAGTAACATCTATGAAAAGCATATTGTTGTTTTTGCTGCTGCCTCTGATGGCATCTGCACAGGATAAGTTTATTGTTTATTTTGATTTTGATGTTGTTGAGGGCAATATACAAGCTCGAAGAAAAGTGAAGAGGAGCGTGTGACCAACCGCAGGGTAGAAATAGAAATACTGGATAATTAGACGGAACTAAGTTGCTAAATTGTAACTTTAAAGATATAACTGCGTCTCTTTTGTTATGAGGAAAATATTTACATTGCCATTGCTTCTTCTCTTTTCAGTATTATACGCCCAGCAGCCGGTTAACGACTCGGTAGTAGAAGGGTATGATATTAAAGAGGTTGTTATTGAAGCTAAATTCAAAAAAGGTGACAGGATACGGCTTAATAACATCAGGTTTCAGGGAGGTACAACTTTTTTGCTTCCGGAATCGGATAAAGACCTGATACGTCTGCTGCATATACTGCAAAAGCATCCTAACATGAAAATACAGATACAAGGCCATATTTGTTGTGGTGAAAAAGATATTGATGACCTTAGTACCAACAGGGCGCGTACCATATATTTTTATCTGGCGAAACGCGGTATAGCATGGGAGAGACTTTCCTACAAAGGTTTTGGCAGTACCAAGCCAATCTATCCGCTGCCCGAAAAAACACAACAGGAGCGTATTGCTAACCGCAGGGTAGAGATTGAGATACTGGAGAATTGAATTGTTTAAAGTTTAAGGTTCCAGGTTCTGTAGTTGTTCCGTTTCAATTGTAATAAATAATACTTAACTTCGTTTAGCATAGATATACTATTCCCAATGAAGAATCTCATCATATTCCTTATATTTTCCCTTACATGTCTTACGCTGTCGGCCCAGGAACAGTTTTCAGTATATTTTGACAGCAACAAGCATGAGCTGAAGAAAAGCGAGCAGGACAGGCTGAATGCATGGATAGCTGCCAATAAAGCATCAAAGATATTAGCCATAAACGGCTATACGGATGAAGACGGTACTGTGGGATTAAACGATACACTGGCGCAGCGCAGGGTAACTTTTGTATATAACCAGCTGAGGGGAAAGGTGAAGGCTCGCGAGGACTTTAAAACCCGCAGCTTTGGCGAATTGCACCAACAATCTAAGAACAAAGCCGAGAACCGCAAAGTTGTTATTTTCTTTCTTCAGGAGAAAGACCTGCACCGTGAAAATGAGGTGCTGGGCATTAAGCCCGTGATGGAGGAAGTGAAGTACCCAACACGCATGGTGCTGACCAATCCGGACGGCAGCAAACAGGAAATTATACTGGACCCGGTGTTTATGAAACAGGTGGGCCAGGCGAAACCGGGAGAGAAGCTGCGCCTCAGGAACCTTAATTTTTATGAAAATACTTTCGGCATATTGCCTGAATCTCGCCCTGTGCTGTATGAACTGCTGGAGGTTATGCGCCTGCACAAAAACCTGAAGATAAAGCTGCTGGGCCATATATGCTGCATGCCGGGCGATCCTACCAAGCTATCATACAAACGTGCCAAAGCGGTGATGCAGTTCCTTACGTTCAATGGGATTGAAAAAAGCCGAGTAACATTTGAAGGCCTTGGCACATCTCAGCCTATTAACCCCATTCCGGAAAAGAACGAGGCCGAACGTGCTGAAAACCGTAGGGTAGAGGTGCTGGTAGTGGAGAATAATTAATGTAGCAATTGTTACTTTACCCGTTCGGTAACGTAAACGATACCGGGATCAGTCTTACTTTTATCCCACACCAGCCGAAGCTTGCCATCAACAAATTCATACGGTACTTCCTTAATCACTTCATGGCCTGTCCGGTTAACAAGCGACAGGTGAAGCACCTTCTTAGCCGTATCAGCTACATAACTTCCTTCAAATTGCTGAGTGTTTTCTTTTTCTGTTTGATAGTAGTAGAACTCTCCATCGTTGCCAAAAACAAACCTGTTTTTTGAATACAGTGTGCGTACATAAGCTGCCGCGTCCTGCTGGCCTGTAGCTGTAGGATGCAGTTTTTTAGCCTTATCTGTCATGGTAACAGCACCTGTTTTTACATCAAGCAGTATATCGCCTGTATCAACCGAAACAGTTTGCCATGTCCCTGCAAAGTTGTTGGGCAGGTCTTCTTGCGCAAAGCCTGTAAAAGTCGTAAGGCCTATAAGGAGAAGGAACAGTTTTTTCATAAAATCAGATTTTGCGCTAAAGGTAATAAAATGCGACAGTAGTCTGTGTACATGTAACCTAAGAAAGTTATTCTATTAAAGTCTCTAACGATACCCTTACCGTATAATTGAGCAGTTGCCCACTCGATGCTACCGTGCGTACCTCTATTTCTTTCCGATATGATTGTATGCGGTAGGAATCTTCAGTAGTGTTATCAGCTGTGGCCGGAGACGAGTCGGTGCTTATTTTTATAATTTTACCTAATCTTAGCCCTGCTGCCTTAGCTAATCGCTTTGTGGTCTCTAATGCATCGGCTACGGCAATTTCCTGTGCCTGCTTTATAAATTCTGCTCCCTGCGTGTGAAAGTACGAAACCCGCTCTATCTCGTAAATCCGGGTTTTCATTACCTCTTCGGTAAAGTCCTGCAGGCGGTTAAGGTCGTTTAGCGTAAAGATGATCTTCTGCGCCGACTCAAACCCAACGAAAACATCTTTTTTCTGTTGCGCGCTCCATCGCATTTGCTTATCGGTAGATATCAGGCTGACTTTAATGCCGGTGGTATCGGTTACATATTTGCGCACCACAGCCA
>JAEWKB010000080.1 GCA_023386255.1 Bacteroidota bacterium | reverse complement strand
GTACAATACATCAGACGAGGTAACCAAAACTATCATGGACCTATCTGAAAAACTGGGTAAAGTACCTGTTGAAGTTAATGATTACCCCGGATTTGTGGCCAACCGCATACTGATGCCGATGATAAACGAAGCTATAGAAACATTGTATAATGGTGTGGCCGGCGTTTATGAAATTGATACGGTTATGAAACTGGGCATGGCGCACCCTATGGGTCCGCTGCAGCTGGCTGACTTTATTGGGCTTGATGTGTGCCTGTCAATCCTTCATGTAATGTATGACGGCTTTAAAAATCCTAAATACGCCCCTTGCCCACTGCTGGTAAACATGGTACGTGCAGGTAAGCTTGGGGTTAAGAGCGGCGAAGGTTTCTACGATTATTCCGAAAGCAAAAAGGCCGAAAAAGTAGCGTATAAAAAGTAATCAGTGTTCAGTTACAACAGGCAGTACAACCTGAAACTTTAAACTTTAAACAAAATTTTTTTGGCTAAAATAGTTCCATTCCGGGCAGTCCGCCCGGCAAAAGATAAGGTAAGCCTTGTAACGTCGCGCTCTTATGACGAGTATAGTGCGGCCGAGCTTGCATCGCAGCTGGATTATAATCCTTTCTCTTTCCTGCACGTGCTAAACCCACTGTATGTAAACCTTCAAAAGTCATCTTTTGAGAAAAGGTTCAAGCTGGTGCATACTAAATACGTGGAGTTTAAGGAAGAAGAAATTTTAAAAAAGGAAGACAAGCCTGTGTTTTACCTTTACGAAATAAAGAGCAAAAACAGGACCTTTACCGGGCTTATTGCGGCGACATCAATTGATGATTACAGGGACAATGTAATTAAAAAGCACGAAGATACCCTTCAATATCGTGTAGAGTTGTTTAAGGACTACCTGCACCAAACCGGATTTAATACCGAGCCCGTATTGATTACTTATCCTGAAAACACCGCGATGGCCAAGTGGAAAGAACTTAAAAAGCAAAAACGCCCACTATATCATTTTACATCACTTAACCGTGAAACCCATACGCTTTGGCGTATAAAAAATGAGGGTGAGATTGCATGGCTGCAGGAACAGTTTGATAAGATGGGCAGCCTGTATATTGCCGACGGGCACCATCGCTCTGCTTCAGCAAACATGCTGTATGAGGAAGACAAGGCTACAGGCAATGACAACCTTAACTACTTCATGAGCTTCCTCATCTCCGAAACCGACCTGAAGATATATGAGTACAACCGCATCATTCACGACCTTAACGGAATGAGCAAAGAGAAATTTCTTGAGGCGCTTAACAAAGAGTTTAGAGTGGAGAACAAAGGGCAGCAGTTGTGGAAACCCGAACAGAAATTTCAGTACGGCATGTACCTTGACGGCGATTTTTATGCTCTTGAACTCAGGGAGCAAAACTATACTTCTGTGCAGGAAGCGCTTGACGCACAGCTGCTTTACAACAAGGTGCTGCACCCGTTGCTGGGCATTGGCGACCTACGTAACGACGAACGCATTGAATACATTCCCGGTAATAAACCGGTAACTGCAATAAAAGAAGCTGTTGACTCAGGGGAATTTGAAGTCGGCTTTACCCTTTACCCTGCCTCTATTGCTGAAATTAAAGAACTTGCTGACAATGATTTGATCATGCCGCCAAAAAGCACCTATATCGAACCTAAATTCAGGAGCGGGTTGGTAGTATATGAGATCTTCTGATCAAGATAATACAAAAAAAGTGAGAGTATTACCCTCACTTTTTTTATTTAATATAACTTTATACTAATCAACCACATACGTTGCACCCATCCAGTTGGTGGCGCTGGTACACTCTAATACCGAATCAGCATAAACATTAACTACAATTCTCCAATAAAAACATTTTGCGCTCAGGCCTTCAGGCAACACAAGTGATGAAGTATTGAAAACATCAATAGGTAACGACCTCGCAACCGGGGTATGGTTTCTTCGGGTAGGGCAGTTAGGATCTTCAGTTATTTCTAGATATGATACATAAGTCTTCTCTGCCGAATGCTCAACATTGTTGTTCCAGTTAAAGGCAATTTGTAAACCATCGTAGCTTGACAGTATCGCAGTTCCATTCAAAGCTGTAGAATCAAAACATCCTGCTTCATCTTGCATCGCTTGTGCAGCCTGGGTGTCTGCTACCGGCACCACATTACCCTCATTCATTAATAATTGGTCGTCAGCTGTACAACTAATAAATAATCCTGAAAACATCATCAACATCACAGTAATCCTCTTCATTATCATGTTTTAAATTTTCGGCAAAAGTATAGAGTTTGATTGCTACGATGTTATATGACAAACAAATACTCGATAAAGTGTTATAAAAATTCGATTTGAGAGTTAAAATATAAGTATTACTTTACAAATACATACTGTTCCAGATATATTAAGGAACACTTACCTACAGTAAAACATCATTTTTTATATTACTTTTGGAGTGTATTTTTACAAATTTTAAACTTCGACACCCTTGTAGTCATAAAACCATGATATTTTATTATGTCAATAGCAAATAACCTTTCCTCAATAAAATCCTCCCTCCCGCCCCATATTACATTTGTGGCGGTGAGTAAGGGCAGGCGAGTTAGTCCCTTGCTAATATTGTTTTATCTTTTATTCCCTTCGATGTGCATAGCACAAAGCTATGTAAATCATAAGCTAACCATACAGCAAATAGATAGCGTGGTAAAGATTAGTCGACCACGAATTCAGGCAAGCGGAGCTTTAGAAAAAAGACAATTTCTTTGGATAAAAAATTGCGGAGGCTTTCACTATACAACATACGTAGATAAAGATAATCCGCACCAACTCATTAAGGGCTTGTACTATATCAATCAAATACTGTCGAAAAAACATGAAGAAGATATATTCGCTGAGTTTTACTATAATGATAACCTCTTTTATATTCGAATAAAAAAAACTATATATAACGATAAAGCCGATCCCGTAACAATTACTTTCGATATTGATTATACTAAGGAAATAGATAATTACATTGATGAAGCATTAGGATTTGATGTAAAAAAGTGGATAGACCAGCGTAATAAAACTTTATTGGAATATTCTAAACTTAATGAAAATCACTGATAACCTCAACCAAATAAAATCTTCTCTCCCGCCCCACGTTACTTTGGTTGCGGTAAGCAAGACCAAACCTGTAACTGACCTTATGGAAGCGTATAATGCCGGGCAGCGTATTTTCGGGGAGAACAAGATTCAGGAAATGGCTAAAAAGTGGGAGCAAATGCCTAAGGACATACAGTGGCACATGATAGGCCACGTGCAGACCAATAAGGTAAAGTACATGGCACCTTTTGTGAGCCTGGTGCATGGGGTGGACAGCCAGAAATTGCTAGCCGAAATAAACAAGCAGGCCCAAAAGAATGGCAGGGTTAT
>JAEWKB010000075.1 GCA_023386255.1 Bacteroidota bacterium | reverse complement strand
GTGTACATCTTTCTCGATTTCTGTAACCGTTGTTTCATCAACATTATCGGCTTTCATAATTTCAACCCAGCCCAGAAGAGATGATAAAGGCGTACCTATTTGGTGCGCTGTCTCTTTTGCCATACCGGCCCAAAGCCTGTTTTGGGTAGACATTTTATTGGCTTTAAAGAAAATGTAAACCACCGTAGCGAAAAGCACGATTATAAGCAGGAGCGCTATTGGATAGTATTTCAGCTGATTAAGGAGAAACGAATTACCGTAATAAATATACTGGCTTTCACCCAGGAACTCTACAGTAATAGGCGGATTTTGGTTTTTGAAAGTTTCAAGCAGCTCCTTTGCCTCGGCAGAATCGGCTGCAACATTTTCATCAATGTTTTTTGTTGTAAGTATGTTACCATCCTTATCCGCAAGAATAATAGGTATGGTAGTGTTGTTCTCCTGGATAAACCTTGGTAACTCAAGATCTTCAGTATCACTGGTAGACTTTACAATTTTTTGTGTAGCCTGCCCCCAAAGTTCCATTTTGAGGCGCTCTTCACCTTTAAAAGTCTGGAACAGGTAATATGTATTCCAAACAATGAGCACTACAATAAGGAAAGAAGCTATAATAATAAACCAGCGGGTAAAGTTCCGGCTATCTGTAATCTGCATATAGTATAATTTGTGGCTTAAAGATAATAAAAGTTAACAATGCTGTATCGCTTTTATATGAAGTGAGACTATAACGCAAGGTTGTTACAAATATTTTTAGCGCAATGGTTAAATAACGCTTATCAACATTTTAATACAACGGAACATTTATCTTTGCACAAACACTTACCAACAACATGCTAAGTATAGATCCAAAGGAAATCCCTACCCCTAAGCTCCAGGGATATTTACAAAGTGCCGTGGGCCCGCGCCCCATAGCTTTTGCCAGCACGCTCGACAGGCAGGGCACGCCTAACCTGTCGCCGTTCAGCTTTTTTAACGTATTCAGTGCCAATCCGCCAATACTTATATTTTCACCGTCACGCAGGGTGCGGGACAACACTATTAAACACACACTAATTAATGCGGAACTGAACCGTGAAGTGGTTATAAACGTAGTTAACTATGCTATTGTACAGCAGGCATCCCTGTCAAGCACAGAATATGCCGATGGCGTAAACGAATTTGACAAAGCGGGGCTTACCATGCTGCCGTCGGACATTGTGAAGCCTTTTAGGGTGAAGGAATCGCCAGTGCAGTTTGAATGCCGTGTGAATGACATTATTGCGCTGGGAACAGGCGGCGGCGCAGGCAACCTTGTAATATGCGAAGTATTGAAAATTCATATTGATGAAGCCATACTGGATGCAAACGGAAATATAGACCAGCACAAGATAGACCTTGTATCGCGCCTGGGTGCTAACTGGTACAGCCGCAGCAATATGGGGCTTTTTGAAGTTGAGAAGCCGCTAACTACATTGGGCATAGGGGTTGATTCTATTCCGCAATTTATAAAAGACAGTACTATATTTGACGGTAACGATTTAGGTAAATTAGGCAACGTAGAATCTTTGCCTGCTGAGGAAGAAATCAATATATTTGTAAAAGAAGATTTTGAGGTAAAAGCCGTTTTAAGTGCTGACGACCAGGACAAACAGCTGCGCCTCGCCAAAGAATACCTCGACAATAACCAGGTGCAGCACGCGTGGAAAATACTGCTTGCCAAAAAAGATTTTTAAATAGTAATAACGATAGCTGCCCACTGAGGCAGAAAAAAACAAATTAATTATGGAAGTTACAGGAAGAATTAAAATGATTGATGAAACCAAGGCTTTTGGTGCTAATGGTTTCAGGAAAAGGGAAATGGTAGTTACTACCGATGAGCAGTACCCGCAGCACATCATGATAGAGTTTACGCAGGACAAGTGCGACCTGCTGAACAGCTACAAGGTAGGTGAGCCTGTAAAAGTTTCCATAAACCTTAGAGGCAGGGAATGGGTTAACCCACAGGGCGAGACAAAGTATTTCAACTCTATACAGGGCTGGAGGATTGAAAGGCCACAGGCTGAAGCGCCGCAACAAGGTGGCTACCAGCAGCAAGGCTACCAGCAGGCACCGCCGCAGGGCTACCAGCAGCAGCCTCAGGCACCTGCAAGGCAGGACTCTTTTGAGCCGGCAAGCAGCTTCAGGGAAGAAGAGCATGACGACCTTCCTTTCTAGAAATAATAAAAAGCCCCAATACAATTTGGGGCTTTCTATATTAATGCATTTAATCTTCTCTAATAACTCACCTACTACCGCTTCACCGCTACATTTACATCTACTTTTAGTGCCGCACAGGCCCATCTTCGGCTCCACGGCGAAGCAGCATCAGTTCGGTAAAGCGTCATGTACTTGTCGTGCCCGCTGCACAGGCAGTCTATCATAAAATCGTTCTTTGCTCTTTTTCCCAACAGCTTTAAGCCTACAAACAGCTTAGATGGATTTTTAATGCCAAGGCCAGATATGTTTACCTCTACCCCACCCATATGGTCTTTATCAAGATGGAGCAGCATAGTTTCATGCAGCAGCCTTTCGCCCGGTGTATTATCGGAGTTTACTTTATATATCAGCAGCTCAAAGTCGCGCGCCTGAAGGTTCTCAGGGTGGCGTTTGTAAGCCTGGAACATTTCATTAAAGTAGAAGTTTATTGTGTTCAGTTCACCCTCAGGCAGCTTTTCCAGCAGGGTTATGATCTCTGAAGCGTCATTAAGATTGTCTGATGAGTAGCACGGCCCGCGCAGGCTGTAGTCTTTCAGCTTAAATTTTTTACTATAGTGCGTTATAACCACCTCATTTATATGTATGGTATCTTTCTCCATATCAGCAACCTGTGCAGGCGCCGAAAAATTTAGCAATAGTATTATATGGAGAAGGTATTTCATAGTTGTGTGATAATGTATATAGCGGCAAGTTAATTTATTTTTCAGCAGGATTGGCCTCTTTTAAATTTCTATTAATAAATTTGAGGTTCTAACGTTACTACCATAGATGTATTTTTTAACCCGCGAACTTTATTTTCCTTCTGTTAATCATGCCTCGCCGGACGGCCTTCTGGCCGTAGGGGGCGACTTATCTCCTGAAAGGCTCATGCTGGCTTACAGGAATGGCATATTCCCATGGTTTGAAGATGATGAACCCATACTTTGGTGGAGCCCGCCGCAGCGCATGGTGCTGTTTTTTGATGAACTGAAGATATCTAAAAGCATGCGCAACATACTTAACCGTGGTATTTTTAAAGTTACGTTCAACACCGCCTTTCGCGAAGTTATAACCTCCTGCCGCAAGGTAAAGCGTGTGGGGCAGGAAGGCACATGGATTACTAACGAAATGGTTGAGGCATATTGCCGGCTGCACGAGCTGGGCATAGCACGGTCTTTTGAGGTATGGCAGGATGACAAACTTGTAGGCGGATTGTATGGTGTTGACCTGGGCCATGTGTTTTGCGGCGAGAGCATGTTCTCTCTGCTGCCTAACGCCAGCAAGGTAGCATTTATAGCGCTTGCGGGGCAGCTGCAGAAGGAAAACTACAAGCTGCTGGACTGCCAGGTACACAACGACCACCTGGAAAGCCTTGGCGCCCGCGAAATACCCCGTGCTGACTTTTTAAAAATTGTAACCAATACCCCTTAAATATGAAGAATGCCCTCAAACACTCTTTCGAGGTTGTGCTGGTGCTGGTACTTTTCCTGGCCTTTTACCTGGTCATGAAAGGCCACATAGTACACCTTGCCTATTACATTACCGGCATAGCAGGAGTTTTATACATTGTACCTTATAAAATATACCGCCGCATGTATATGGA
>JAEWKB010000034.1 GCA_023386255.1 Bacteroidota bacterium | reverse complement strand
GTATGTGGTGCATGATCGGTTGCTATTACATCAATCCTGTCGTCCAGCAGTGCTTTCCAAAGGGCATCGCGATCAGCAGCCGATTTTACAGCAGGGTTCCACTTTATCAATGAACCTTTAGACTCATAATCAGCATCTGTAAACCATAAGTGGTGAATGCAAACCTCGGCTGTTATCTTCTTCTCTTCTAAAGGTATTTTGTTTGTAAACAAGTCTGTCTCCTTAGCTGTAGATACATGGAATATGTGCAGCCTTGCACCCGTTTTCTTCGCCAGTTCTACAGCTCTTGATGATGATATGTAGCAAGCTTCGGCACTACGAATTTCCGGGTGGAATTTAACCGGGATATCATCTCCATATTCTGCTTTAAACTTTTCTAAATTTTGTTTTATTGTGGCTTCGTCCTCACAATGCACGGCAATAAGCATATCAGTACTGGTGAATATCTTCTCCAGTACCTTTTCATCATCTACCAGCATATTACCTGTAGATGAACCAAGGAACAATTTAATACCCGCTACATTTTTAGGATTAGTCTTAAGCAATTCATCAAGGTTATCATTTGTACCACCCATCATAAATGAGTAATTGGCATAAGACACTTCTGAAGCCCTTTGATACTTCTGCTCCAGCAGTTCCTGGGTAACAGCATTGGGTACCGTGTTGGGCTGCTCGACAAATGAGGTAATGCCTCCTGCAACAGCTGCACGCGACTCTGATTCTATATCGCCCTTATGCGTAAGCCCCGGCTCACGGAAATGGACCTGGTCATCAATAGCGCCGGGAATAAGGAAGTTGCCTTCGGCATCTATTATCTTTACATCAGGTGATTTTGCACTAATGCTTTCGGCTATTTCTTTTATAAGCTTGCCTTCAATATAAAGATCGCCCTCAAATATGGTTCCTTCGTTAACAATTTTGGCATTCTTAATTAAAATCCTGTTCATCTATTCTTTATAGTCGGTTTAGCATTTTTTTTATCCTGAGGGCAATAACCCCAAAAATGGCTTCTTTTATGATGGCGTTGCTCATTTTGGACTCGCCTTTAGTCCTGTCGGTAAATATTATAGGAACTTCTACAATATTAAAACCATTTACAAAAGCCCTGTATTTCATTTCTATCTGGAAAGCATAGCCTACAAACTTTATCCTGTCCAGGTTTACGCTCTCTAAAACTTTACGTTTATAACATTTAAAGCCGGCAGTGGCATCATGTATTTTCATCCCGGTAATCATTTTTACATAAACCGATGCAAAATAAGATAGCAGCACCCGGCTAAGGGGCCAGTTTACTACATTTACGCCTTTGCTGTACCGTGAACCAATAGCAAGGTCGGCACCACTTACGCAAGCCGCATACAACCTTTCGAGATCAGCAGGATTATGTGAAAAATCCGCATCCATTTCAAAGATATATTCGTATTTCCGCCTTATGGCCCACTTAAATCCATGCACATAAGCTGTGCCCAGCCCAGATTTTCCTGCCCGTACCTCAACATGAAGCCTTTCGGGAAACTCGGCCTGCAGTGACAGCACTTTTTGAGACGTCCCGTCAGGAGAGTTATCATCCACAATCAGTAAGTCGAATGCTGTGTCCAGCGAAAACACTGCCCTTATTATAGCTTCAATATTTTCAATTTCGTTGTAAGTAGGTATTACAACCAGGCCTTGGTTCATGTGCGGACGTAAAATTTTGTGCAAAAATAATGTATTTCTAACGAGGTAATCATAATTTAATTATAATAAAATACGCCATTGTAAAATTTGAGTAATTTTGCACCATGACAGAAATGGTACTGCAGGAACGTATAGTTGGTGCAAAAGACTGGGCAACCGTTCTTTTTGTACTGTGTTTTGTACTTATAGCCATAAACCGTACCGTGTTCGAGACCCGTTTTGCAGAATTCATAAAGCTCGGTATTTCTGACAAATACACCAAGATATACAAGGACAGTGGCAATATGCTAAGCGGATTTACAATCTCCTTCTTTGTGCTGCAGCTTATTTCATTTTCATTCCTTATTCAGTTTTTCCTGAGCTACTTTGGCCTCACCCAAAAAACAAACTGGGTGTCATACATACAAATATTTACCATAGTAGCTGTGTTTATCCTGTCAAAATACCTGATTGAAAAAATTATTGCAACTACTTTTAATATAGAAGAATTTAACGAGCAGTTTAACCTTCATAAGGTAAATTACAGAACCTACATAGGCCTGTTGCTGCTTCCTGTAAACATTATTTTGTACTATAATGATTCGCCGCACTTAATCCTAATCTACGTAATTATTGGGCTTATACTGGCCGCCAGCATAGCTTCATACCTGGTTTCGCTGCGGTTATATCAAAATTTGATACTCGGTAAATTGTTTTATTTTATTTTGTATCTTTGCGCACTTGAAATAGCACCCTATTATTTCATGTATCATTGGTTTACAAAAAGTTAGTATAACAACATGTCTAATATGAAAGTGAAAACTATTTTGGTGTCACAGCCAGAACCTAAAGTGGAAAACTCACCATACTTCGAGATACAGCAGAAGTTAAAAGTTAAGGTAGACTTTAGGCCATTCATTCACGTAGAGGGTGTATCTGCTAAAGACGTAAGGGCACAAAAAATAGACCTGAACAACTATACTGCCATTATCCTGACAAGCAAGAACTCTATTGATCACTTTTTTCGCGTAGCCGAAGAAATGCGTTATAAGGTACCTGAAACATTAAAATACTTTTGCCAGAGTGAAGCCATTGCTTTTTACCTGCAGAAATATGTAGTGTACCGCAAAAGGAAAATTTATGTAGGCCAGAAAGATTTTGCCGATCTTTCTCCGCTGATCAAGAAGTATAAAGATGAAAAGTTCCTGCTGCCGTCATCAGACCAGCTGAATTTTGACATACCGCAAACACTGAACAACCTGAAGGTAGACTGGACTCCCGGTACGTTTTACAAAACAGTAATGAGCGTTCTGAGCGATCTTAAGGATGTGTAT
>JAEWKB010000014.1 GCA_023386255.1 Bacteroidota bacterium | reverse complement strand
TTCCCTGTCATTACGAGCGAAGTGCAACGTAGCGTGGCAATCTCTAAAGCCAGGGCATCTTCAACAAAAATAAACTATCTCATCAATTATTTCAAAATAAAAACGGCTCACAATTAGGAGCCGTTTTATTTTAATAAGATTTACACACCCCTAACACCTCTCAAGAGGGGAACCCACTCAAATGTGTCAGGGGGCAGAGTAAGCAACTTGAAACTTGAAACCTGAAACTTGAAACAAATCTAGCTGTTCATTATTTCCTCAATCTCGTCAGCTTCAATAGGTATATTAGCCATAAGGTTGAACGGCACACCGCTTTCCTGTACTACCACATCATCTTCAATACGAATGCCGAAGCCTTCTTCGGGAATGTAAATGCCCGGTTCTACCGTAAATACCATGTTGGCCTGCATAGGCTCGTGCAGCAGTCCGTAATCATGAGTGTCAAGCCCCAGATGATGGGATGTACCATGCATAAAGTACTTTTTGTATGCCGGCCAGTCTGGGTTTTGGTTCTGCACATCGGCATGGTCTATAAGGCCAAACCTATAAGCTCTGACGTCATAATTTTACCCACCTCCACATGGTATTCCTTCCACAGCGTACCAGGTACAAGCATTTTTGTAGCCTCGTTCTTCACTCTTAGCACTGCATTGTAAACAGCTTTCTGCCTTTCGGTATAGCGGCCGCTTACGGGGATAGTACGGGTAAGATCGCTGGAATAATTGGCATATTCGGCAGCCACATCAAGCAGCAGCAGGTCGCCCGCCTTGCACTCCTGGTTGTTCTGCACGTAGTGCAATACGTTCGCATTCTTTCCCGAAGCCACAATAGGGCCATAAGCAAACCCTTTAGAGCGGTTGCGCACAAATTCATGCAGCAGTTCGGCCTCTACCTCATATTCCATTACACCCGGCTTCACAAATTTCAGAAGGCGGCGGAAACCCTTTTCGGTAATGTCGCATGCCTTTTGTAACAGGACTATTTCTTCGGCTTCCTTTACCGAGCGCAGGCGCTGCAGTATCGGGTTGCTTTTGGCTACCTGGTGGGCAGGGTATTTTTCTTTCCACCATTTTACAAAGCGGTCTTCGCGCGTTTCGGTTTCTACTGCCGAGCGGTAGTGCTCGTTGGTGTTGATGTATATGGTTTCGGTATAGGTCATGATCTCGAACAGCACCTTGTGGAAATCCTTCAGCCAGTGTACGGTTTTTATGCCCGAAACCTCAAATGCCCTTTCCTTTGTAAGCTTTTCACCTTCCCACACTGCAATGTGCTCATTGGTTTCACGAAGGAAAAGCATTTCGCGTTGGTGTTCATACGGTGCGTCAGGGCAAAGGAGCAGGATGCTTTCTTCCTGGTCAACCCCGCTCAGGTAAAAAATGTCGCGGTGCTGCTGGAAAGGCATGGTGCTGTCGGCGCTTATCGGGTAAATATCGTTAGAGTTAAAAACCGCTACGCTCTTTGGCTTCATGTGTGCCGTAAATTTCTTGCGGTTCTTTATAAAGAGGTTGCTGTCTATTTGTTCGTATTTCATGATTTTTGATTTAATGAATGTCAAAAATAAAGTTTTGTGCCCAAACCATTATTATCATGAGGTAATTATTGTTCATGTTACGGCTTCGGGTGTATATTTGTGTTCAAATATATCATCATGAAAAGATTGTTGTTCTTCATATTTGCCATTTCCCTTACAGCCGCCGCCCAGGATAAACAACCCTACCAGCTTTATACCAAAGACGGCAAGAAAACAACTTACAAAAAGCTACTAAACGCTTCCGCAGATGCTGAAGTGGTGTTGTTTGGTGAGCATCACGACAATTCAGTTGTACACTGGCTGCAGCTGGAGCTTACAAAAGACCTTGCAGAAAAGAAAAGCCTGGTGCTTGGTGCAGAAATGATAGAGGCTGATAACCAAAAACAGCTTAACCAGTACCTGGCCGGGCAGATAAATCAAAAAGCTTTTGATACGCTCGCACGCCTGTGGCCCAACCATAAAACTGATTACAAGCCTCTTGTTGATTTCGCGAAGGAAAAGAAATACCCGTTTATTGCCACTAACATCCCCCGTAAGTATGCAAGGATGGTCAATAAGCAGGGGTTAGAATCCCTAAATGCCCTGACTGCAGAAGAAAAAGCATCGATTGCCCCACTGCCCATAGCGTATGATGCGAACCTGCCCGGGTATAAAGGAATGATGGAAATGATGGGAGACCATGCGACAGAAAACTTTCCGAAGGCTCAGGCGGTAAAGGATGCCACCATGGCTCATTTTATAGTACAAAACCTGAAGCCCAATTCTATCTTTATTCACTATAACGGCACGTACCACAGCGATAACTATGAGGGCATTAACTGGTACCTGAAAAGGCTGAAGCCGCAGGTAAAGATACTGACCATAGCGGCAGTTTCACAAAAAGACATTCATACGTTGGAAAAAGAGCATCTGAATAAAGCTGATTTTATACTGGTTGTTGATGAAGATGTGACTAAAACGCATTAATATTTTATCTCGAGCCAAACGATAATTTTAGCGCTAACTTATTTTGTTGTAGTTTTTTAAATTTTCCTGCATAAAAATTATTGAGGCTATAATTTTATAGTTCAAACAGGCTAATTTTTCTCCACTTTAAATTGATTATAAATAAGGCCGCAAAGGTTGTAGTTGTTGTCATTTCACCTTATTTTTGTTTGATTTTTTAAAAACTTTATTATACCAATCAGATATTATGGCAAAATCTGCATTATTAAAGTCATCGGTAGGTAAAAAATACTGGATGGCTCTGACAGGTTTATTTCTGTGCCTCTTTTTAGTAGGGCACTTAATCGGTAATCTTCAGTTGCTTTTTGGTGGTGACAACCCATCGCTCCGCTTTAACGAGTACGCGCTTTTCATGACATCTAACCCTGCTGTTAAAGTACTGTCTTACCTTACTTATTTTTCAATCCTTTTCCACGCTGTTGACGGTATTGTACTTGCTTACCAAAACCAGAAGGCCAGGCCGGTAAAATATGCCAACAACAGGCCTGAGACCAACACTGTTTGGGCCTCAAGGAATATGGCGGTACTTGGTACATTAATTTTAGTATTTATTGTAACGCACATGGTAAACTTCTGGAGCCGCATGCACTTTGATGAGAACATGCCGCTGCAAACGCAGACGGTTAATGTGCAGGGACAAAAGATTGATGTGTACCTTACAAGGGCAGGCAGCTATATTGCTGTTGACCAGGTTAAAGGTAACGCGATGATGCCTGCATCGCTTGAGATAAAGAACCGTACAGAATTTTATGATAAAAGTACAGGGCTTAAAATGGCTGAAGGTTATAAAGACCTTTACAAGATCACGGTTGATTTCTTCAAGCACCCTGATTACGGGCTGATTGCAACAATTTTGTATGTTATAGCCATGATCGTTCTAGGATTCCACCTGTACCACGGTTTCGGTAGCGCATTCCAGTCTTTGGGAGCCAACCATCCTAAATACAACATGTTCATTAAAAACTTCGGGATAGCCTTCTCAATAGTAGTTCCGCTGCTTTTTGCTGTCATCCCTGTTTATATACATTTCTTTCTAAAAGCTTAATATATGGCATTAGATTCTAAAATACCAAACGGTCCTATTTCCCAGAAATGGACAGACTATAAAAATCATATCAACCTGGTTAACCCTGCCAACAAGCGTAACATTGATGTTATTATTGTAGGTACAGGCCTTGCAGGTGGTTCGGCTGCCGCAACGCTGGCTGAACTTGGCTATAACGTAAAAGCCTTCTGCTTCCAGGATTCTCCGCGCCGTGCGCACTCAATTGCTGCACAGGGTGGTATAAACGCTGCCAAGAATTATCAGGGCGACGGCGACTTTACATTCCGTTTATTCTACGATACTGTAAAAGGGGGCGACTACCGAGCCCGTGAAGCCAACGTACACCGCCTTGCCGAAGTTTCTGCCAATATTATAGACCAGTGCGTGGCACAGGGTGTGCCTTTGGCAAGAGAATATGGCGGTATGCTTGATAACCGTTCATTTGGTGGTACCCTTGTATCGCGTACCTTCTACGCAAAAGGGCAAACAGGGCAGCAGCTTTTATTAGGTGCATACTCTGCCATGAACCGCCAGATTGGCCGTGGCAAGATACAAATGTACAACCGCCACGAAATGCTTGACCTGGTTATTGTAAACGGTAAAGCACGCGGAATTATAGCCCGTAACCTTGTAACCGGCGAAATTGAAAGGCATTCGGCACACGCTGTTGTGCTTGGTACCGGTGGTTATGGTAACGTTTTCTTCCTTTCTACCAACGCTATGGGAAGTAACGTAACAGCTGCATGGAAAGCACATAAA
The DNA here is from genome assembly GCA_023386255.1 of Bacteroidota bacterium. Lineage (GTDB taxonomy): Bacteria > Bacteroidota > Bacteroidia > Flavobacteriales > Flavobacteriaceae > Flavobacterium. The sequence continues at coordinate 7,342 of JAEWKB010000014.1, read as the reverse complement.
AAAGGGGCTTACTTCGCTAACCCTTGCTATACACAAATCCACCCTACCTGTATCCCTGTATCGGGCGACCACCAGAGTAAGCTAACGCTGATGTCGGAGTCGCTTCGTAACGACGGGCGTATATGGGTGCCTAAAAAACTGGAAGATGCCGCCGCCATCCGTGAAGGAAGGCTTAAGCCGACAGACCTCGCCGAAGAAGACAGGGATTACTACCTTGAAAGAAGGTATCCTTCATTTGGTAACCTTGTACCGCGTGACGTTGCCTCGCGCGCTGCCAAAGAAAGGTGTGATGCCGGTTTTGGAGTAAACAAAACAGGTGAAGCGGTTTATCTTGACTTTGCTTCTGCAATAATTCGTTATGGTAAGGAACAGGCTAAGATAAAAGGCCTTAACCCTGACGATGAGTCACTGGTTAAGCAACTGGGTACAGAGGTTATCGAAAATAAGTACGGTAACCTGTTCCAGATGTATGAGAAGATCGTTGATGAGAACCCGTACTTAACCCCAATGATGATATACCCTGCGGTACACTATACCATGGGTGGCCTTTGGGTTGACTATAACCTTATGACAACTGTGGAAGGATGCTACGCTATTGGTGAAGCTAACTTCTCTGACCACGGCGCTAACCGCCTTGGTGCATCGGCGCTGATGCAGGGCCTTGCCGATGGTTACTTTGTACTGCCATATACTATTGGCGATTATCTGGCAAAAGATATCCGTACAGGTAAAATATCTACAGACCTTCCTGAATTTGTGGAGGCTGAAAATAACGTAAGGGCACAGCTTGAGCGTTTTATGAACAATAACGGTACTCATACGGTTGACCATTTCCACAAAAGGTTAGGCAAAATTATGTGGGATAAGGTAGGTATGGCGCGTAATGCTCAGGGACTTACTGAAGCCATAGAGGAAATTGCAGCACTTCGAGAAGAGTTTTACCGCGATGTGAAAGTACCGGGCGAAATGTACGGCTTTAACCAGGAGCTTGAAAAAGCAATGCGTGTAGCCGACTTCCTTGAACTTGGTGAGCTTTTTGCTAAGGACGCACTGCACAGAAACGAATCGTGCGGAGGGCACTTCCGTGAGGAGTACCAGACCGAAGAAGGCGAGGCACAGCGTGACGACGAGAACTTTGCATATGTTGCCGCGTGGCAATATATGGGTAAGCCAAGTGAAGCCGTGCTGCACAAAGAGGACCTTGTGTTTGAAAATGTGAAACTGGTACAGAGAAGTTATAAGTAAGCCACTAGCCACAAGGCAAAAGGCACGAGCCGTATGGGTGAAATTAAGGATTATAAAGATTTACTTGTATGGCAAAAGGGAATTCAGATTGTAAAAGCAGTTTATTTATGCTGTGGATCTTTCCCTAAAGACGAGATTTTTGGTTTGCAGAGTCAGATGAAGCGGTCAGCTGTTTCAATTCCTTCTAATATTGCGGAAGGCTGGGGAAGAGACTCAACGCAGAGTTACATTCAGTTCCTCCGGATAGCTAGAGGTTCACTTATGGAACTGGAAACGCAACTGATTATAGCCAAAGAATTAAATTATATTGATGATTTAAAATTTAAGGAAATATCGGGTTTGATAACTGAAGAAAGTAAAATGTTAAACGCCTTTATAAAGACACTCAGCAAATAACTTTTGGCTTGTGGCTTGTGGCTAAAAACTATACACATGAATTTAAAATTAAAAATATGGCGTCAGAAGGACGCCCGCGATAAAGGAAGAATGGTTGATTACAACATCAGCAATGTTTCTCCTGACATGTCATTCCTTGAAATGCTTGACGTGCTGAATGAAGAGCTTAACAACAAGGGTGAAGACCCTGTTGCGTTTGACCATGACTGCCGCGAAGGTATTTGCGGTATGTGTTCGCTGTTTATAAACGGTGAGGCGCATGGGCCGGACAGGGGTGTAACTACCTGCCAGCTGCACATGCGTAAATTTAAAGACGGCGACACTATTTACATTGAACCTTTCCGTGCTAAAGCATTCCCTGTAATTAAAGACCTTGTTACCGACAGGAGCTCTTTTGACAGGATACAGCAAGCAGGTGGTTTTATTTCAGTAAATACATCGGGTAATACTGTTGACGCTAACGCTATCCCTATTAAGAAACATGATGCCGACAGGTCATTCGACGCAGCTACCTGTATTGGGTGCGGTGCGTGCGTGGCCAGCTGTAAAAATGCTTCGGCTATGTTGTTTGTATCAGCTAAAGTATCGCAGTTTGCACTCCTTCCGCAAGGTAAGGTTGAAGCGCATGACCGCGTGCTGAACATGGTTAAGAAAATGGATGAAGAAGGCTTTGGTAACTGTACCAATACCGGTGCGTGTGAAGTGGAATGCCCTAAAGGGATCTCGCTCGAGAACATAGCCCGCATGAACAGGGAGTACCTGTTTGCAAGCCTTAAATAATAACTGAAGCACCCGAAGGGGTGCTTTTTTTAGCATCATACATTATGAAGATCACTCTCATCCAAACCTCCCTCAGTTGGGAAGATGCCGAAGCCAATAGGAACCATTTTCGTAATATCATAGCCAGCATCAATGAAGATACTGATGTAATAGTTTTACCTGAAATGTTCTCCACAGGTTTCACAATGGCTCCCGAAACTGTTTCTGAGCCTATGGACGGCCCTACAGTTACCTGGATGAAGAAGATTGCGTCTGAAGGTAATTGTGCTGTTACAGGCAGTGTGGTGATTTCAGAGGGAGAGTGCTACTACAACAGGCTGTTGTTTGTATTGCCTGACGGACAGGTAAAGCATTATGATAAGCGTCACCTATTCTCATTGGCTGGTGAGGATAAAGCCTACACGGCAGGCAAGGAGAGGCTGGTAGTGGAGTATAAAGGCTGGAGGATATGCCCTTTGGTTTGCTATGATCTGCGTTTTCCTGTCTTTTCACGAAATACAGAAGATTACGACTTGCTGCTATATGTAGCTAACTGGCCGGCACCGCGAATATTCGCTTGGGATACACTACTGCAGGCACGGGCTATTGAGAATAAGTGCTATGTAGCGGGAGTGAACAGGATAGGCCAGGACAACAACGGCCACAACTACCCCGGGCATTCACAGGTATTTGATGCTTTAGGAAAGTTTGTGCTTCAGCCTTCAGGCAATGAAGGTATCTATACTATAGTCCTTGATAAAGAAGCGATGCTCCAAACACGCAGTAAATTTGGGTTCCTGAATGATAGGGATAGCTTTACTCTGCTAAGTTAAAATCCTGCTCTACATCCCAGTTGGCACGTACATCTACCTCTTTAGGAAAATAAATAACCTCTTCCGGCTGGCGTTTCTCAAGGTAGTTGCCGCTGTCCCACTCGCGGTTCTTGTTGTCATCATAAATTACCCGTAGTGTATACTTTTCGGGCAGTATGGCATCAAAATTTATCTGGGTCTCTTTTTCAGAATAATGTGAGGCCTGTACGTCGCCCTTGGCATTCAGTATCTCCAGTATCAGCGGAAAACGGTTAACATTTTCCAATGATACCCTCAGGTTGCCGTAATCAGCTAATGTCCGCGTGGAAAGTTTGTATTGCAGCGAATCATTTTCTTTACCGTAAAAATCTTTTAATGCTCCGGGAAGGAGTGTGAAGGTGTACTGCTGGTCTTCCTGTTTGGCAAAATCAAATTCAAGCTTTTGCTCAAACTCATTGTAAGCAGTGGTAAATTCAACAGCAGTGGAATCCTTCCTTATAAGAGCCATTTTACTTTTATCAAAGGCTACTAAAGGTGTAGATGCGTTGATGGCAAACTTCTCTCTAAAGTGCAGGATACCTTTTTGTACAGGCGACACGGCAAGCGAATCAGATGCTTTCAGCTCCTTCAACTTTACATAAAAATCCTTGGTGAACCCGCTGTGGTTTACCGATATCTGGAGTGAGTCAGCCTTCACATCCCTTGGGATCCATATCTGAACCGAATCCTGTTGCGATAACTGTGTGGTTATGGATGGTATAACATCCTGCCCGTTCTTAACTACAGGTTTTACTCCCCGCGGATCACCCTCATAACCTAAAACTAATCTGTTAGAAGTGATAAAAGTAGGTTTTACAGCTTTAAAGGCACGCTTCTCTTCAAACAGTTCCAGCGTATATAGCGTGTCGGTAGGTATGGTAATAGGGTCCTTCAGGAAAGCTATCTTATCTGATTTCGGGTCGTATTTATAGTTGTTGCTTTTGTCTTTAAGCGCAAATATATGATACTTGCCGGCTTTAAGGTTCTGCAGGGAGTACATAGTAAGGCTGTCCAGTGTATTTGTAACATACCTTGGCCGTTCCTTAAAAATAGTTGAGTCATTAAATTGCTCATTGGCCTCATACAGCATTACGGTAACAAAGTCGTCAGTCTCCTTTGTATAAGCGTCTTTTATCGTGCCGTTCAGGGTAAGGGAATCAATATATGCTCCTGTAGAAAATACGAACTTGAACTGCGAGTAAGGGTTACCTTCATTATTATCGGTAATGCTTTGTCCAAAGTTAAAGCTGTAGGTGGTGTTGGGCTGCAGGGTATCCTTAATTTTTATGGTGATGTACCTGCTGGCATTGCCCATCGGCATAATATCAGGCTGCGTGTTCATTGGCGGGCTGATGATCAGCTGCTTGTTTACATCCTTTATCTTGATGTATTCATTAAAATCTATGCGTATCTGGTTGCCGCTGAAGTTAGTGCTCATGTTTTCAGGATTACTGCGTACCAGCACAGGCGGAATAGTGTCCTGAGGGCCGCCGGTAATGCTGCCTCTTTTAGCACACCCGGTTAATGTAATAGCAATAAGGAAAATATAAAGGAGAAATCTGTTCTTCAGCATGTTGTTATGTTTCACAGCACAAAATAACAATTATATTCAGTTGTAACGAAATGTTTCTTGAAAATGTTGATGTTACTGCGCATAGGCAATAGTTACAATACTCAGCTTTGCACCCGGCACTTTAAGCAGCGCTTTTCCGCAAGATTCAAGTGTTGCGCCGGTAGTAATAACGTCATCTACCAGTAAATAGTGTTTGCCGTGGTCAGCTTCCGTAAATCTTACATCAAAAGCCGATCCAATAATCTCAGCCCTCGCGGCAAGGTTCTTTTTTGTCTGGGTTTTGGTATAGGTGGCACGGTACAAAATACTTTCGTTATAGTTTGCATCTAATCCTGAGGCTATGGCTTTCCCAAATTTAGCAACCTGGTTATAGCCGCGTTCCCTCAGTTTTTTAGGGTGCAGCGGTACAGGTATTACTGCATCAACATCCTGTAAAGCAGGTACTTTTTTAAGGTCATGTGCGTACCACTCGCCCATCAGCTGCCCCACATCTTCTTTGCTGCGGTACTTCAGGTTGTGTATCATTTCCTGCACAATACCCTGTTTATGAAAATACACCATTGCCGACGAATGTTCCACTGGCAGCCTCCCGTAAAACCTCCGAAAGGTTTCGTTCTCCGGCATCAGGTGGTGGAGTGTAAAAGGAATGTCGTGCCGGCATTGTGTACAGATTGTGTTTTCGCTCTCCAGCAATGGCTCATCACAGCCGGAACAGCCTTTGGGAAACAATAGGTTAGCTAAGCTTTTGAGCATGGCAGATTTAACAGGAAAATATTTTTCATTTCGGCTAAAGATAATAAAAGCCTCCGGCAAAGTTACGATTGCTTTTTATATTTTTGCACCATGGCAAAACAAGAAGATATATTTAAGAATGTGCTTTCGCACGCTAAGGAATACGGGTTTGTATTCCAGTCAAGTGAAATATACGACGGACTTAGCGCGGTGTATGACTACGGCCAGAATGGCGCTGAACTGAAAAAGAACATCCGCGAATACTGGTGGAAATCAATGGTGCAGATGCATGAAAACATTGTAGGTATTGATGCTGCGATATTCATGCACCCAACCACATGGAAGGCTTCAGGCCACGTAGATGCTTTTAACGACCCGCTGATTGACAATAAAGATTCTAAAAAACGATATAGGGCCGATGTGCTTATTGAGGATTATGCCGAGAAGCTGAACCAAAAGGCCCAGAAAGAAATAGAAAAAGCCCGTGCCCGCTACGGCGAGGCTTTTAACGAAGAAGAATTTAAGGCTACCAATGCCCGCACTAAAGAATACCTGGAGAGAAAAGAACAGATACTGCAGCGTATGGCACGTTCTCTGGAAACAGAAAACCTTGCTGATGTAAAAGCGCTTATTGAAGAGCTCGAAATTGCTGACCCTGACACCGGTTCTAAGAACTGGACAGATGTAAAGCAGTTTAACCTGATGTTCGGGACCAAGCTTGGCGCTGATGCTGCCAATGCTATGGACCTGTACCTTCGCCCGGAAACAGCACAGGGTATATTTGTAAACTTCCTGAACGTGCAGAAAACCGGCCGTATGAAAATACCTTTTGGTATTGCGCAGACGGGTAAGGCTTTCCGTAATGAAATTGTAGCGAGGCAGTTCATCTTCCGAATGCGGGAGTTTGAACAGATGGAGATGCAGTTTTTTGTGCGTCCGGGAGAGGAAATGAAATACTACGACTACTGGAAAGAGACAAGGCTAAAATGGCACCTGTCGCTTGGGCTGGGTGAGGATAAATACCGTTTCCACGATCATGAAAAGCTGGCGCATTATGCCAATGCAGCTGCCGATATTGAGTTCAATTTCCCATTCGGCTTTAAAGAGCTTGAAGGAATTCACTCACGTACGGACTTCGACCTTAAGGCACATGAACAATATTCAGGCAAAAAACTACAGTATTTTGATGCAGAGCTAAATGAAAATTACACTCCGTACGTTGTGGAAACATCAGTAGGATTAGACAGGATGTTCCTTGCGGTGTTTGCTTCATCGCTTAAGGAAGAAACACTTGAGGATGGATCAACCCGTACTGTATTAAGCCTGCCGTCGGTACTGGCGCCTACCAAGGCTGCCGTACTACCGCTGGTTAAGAAAGACGGACTACCGGAAGTTGCCCGCAAAATCATTGAAGACCTGAAGTGGGATTTCAATGTAGCGTATGATGAGAAAGATGCTGTAGGCCGCCGCTACCGCAGGCAGGACGCACTGGGCACACCTTTCTGTATTACGGTTGACCACCAAACCCTGGAAGACCAGACCGTAACCATCCGTCACCGTGACAGCATGGCACAGGACAGGGTTAAAATATCTGAATTAAGAGGAATTATAAATGAAGAGGTTTCGGTAAGGAACTGGCTTCAGAAGATGAAATAATATTAAAGGCTCCTTTTGGGAGCCTTTATTTGTTATGTGTCATTCTGAGCGTAGCTTGCGGAGTGAAGAATCTTGAGTGAGAGATGAGATTCTTCCTTCGTCAGAATGACATATTGGGGCTGTACACTGT
>JAEWKB010000008.1 GCA_023386255.1 Bacteroidota bacterium | reverse complement strand
GTATAGGGGCAGGGCGTGCCGTAATGATGAAGAATGGCAATACCCTCACGTTGCAGGACAGGATAGACCACCACCGCACAGCTGTGCTTACAGCGGTAGAAACCGCATCATGGCAGAAGGACAGGCTGGTGAAAAACTTCAGGGAATATTTTAAAGACAGCAGGGAGAACCCTAAAGGGAGGTACAGGACTTACATTGTGAAGAATAACGGCAAGAGCGAAGAGCTGGCGCAGTTGCTGAAGCGTAATAAAATACAGTTTGCTTATGCTGATGAAACAAAAAAACTGTCAGGATATCATTATCAGGCTGATGCCGAAAAGGACTTTACGCTTGAGCCAAATGACATGATAATACAGGCGAAGCAGCCAAAAGCGGTGCTTACACAGGTATTGTTTGAGCCTGCACAAAAGCTTACCGACAGCCTGTCATACGATATTACCGCCTGGGCTCTTCCGCATGCTTACGGCATAGAAAGTTATGCGCTGAAGAAAGAGCTAAACATTAAGGTAAAAGATGCCATAACGAATAAAGGAAAATTTGAAGCAGAAAGGGCTTATGCTTTTTATGTGCCATGGAACGGGAGGGCATCAGTACGTGTACTTGCCTCACTGCATAAAAACGGTGTAAAAGTACGTTCAGCCCGCAAGGCATCTTCTTTCAGGGGTATTAAGGTAAATCCGGGTGACCTTGTGATTTTAAAGGGTGACAATAGCGCTCTTGGTGATTTTGAAGGCGCAATGAACATCCTGCTTATGGAGAAGTGCGACTACGAAGCTATAGAAAGCGGCTACTCATTAACCGGCGGTGATTTGGGTGGGGAGTTCTACCCATTGCTGGAAGCGCCAAAAGTCCTGCTGTTTTCGGGCAGTGGCGTAAGCGCTACCGATTTTGGGCAGGCGTGGTTTTATATGGATGAGGTGGCAGATTACCCTGTAAGCGTTGTAGACCAGCAAAATTTTGGGCGTGTTAACCTATCCGAATATAATACTATAATTATGGCCGATGGCTGGTACAGCTTTAATGATGAGCAGAAGAAACGTATTGATAGTTTTATTGAAGACGGAGGCAAAGTGATTGCAATAGGCAGTGCCCTAAATATGTTTGAAGACAGGGCAGGGTACAGCCTTACAAAGTTTGCCACTGAGGCAGACAAGGAACTGGAAAAGCAGCAGCAGGATGATGAGGCACTTAAAGCACGTTTCCTTGATTATCAAAATGCAGAGCGGCGCGCTATAAGCGGGGCAGTTCCCGGGGCAGTTATAGAAAATGTACTTGATAAAAGCCATCCGCTTAGCTATGGGCTTGGCGAAAGGTACTTTAGCCTGAAGACCGGCGACAGCCGCTACCAGCTTTTAAAGAATGTATGGAACGTGGCGTATGTACCTAAGAATTACAAGAATTTCGGTTTTATAGGGCGCAGCCTTAAAAAGCGCCTGGAAAACACCGTAACTTTTGCAGTAGAGCAAAAAGGGGATGGCCAAATTATATATATGGTTGATAATCCTCTATTCCGCGGGTTTTGGGAGAATGGTAATTTACTGTTTAGCAATGCCTTGTTCCTTGTTGAATAAAGAGGTACTTACATTTAGGTGGCCTGACTTAAATTTAGATTTTGGCGCGAATTAATCCTGAACTATTTTAATTATTAATTCAATAAATTCGAAGGTAAACAGTTTTTACTTTTGCTAAATTTAATATAATTTCTATAGCATTTTATATACTTGCTGACAAGAAGTCACTTTTTGTAATTCATTGATTATTAGTAATTTATTTTTGTAATGTTTTTCTGTAAGATTTTATTACTGTTTAATATTCTGATTTTAAATGTGTTATTTTAAAATTATTAAAAAAGCTATATATTTATTCTTACAGATTCCGATTTTCTGTACATTTAACGTTTATTGAAAAAGCCGCTTCAGCAAAGGATCAGGAATGGGTTGTACCTTTGCAGAGGATTTGGAATATCTTTCAGGATGTAAGATATTTTATGTGAATTATAGCAATGATAAGGCAACATGAAACGAAACATTTTAGAAAATGAACAGTATTAAATTAAATGACATATTAAGACTTGACAATCTTGATAATGTAAAAATCCGTTTCAATTTGATGTTTGCTCAAAATTGGAATCCCATAGAACTTTTTAAAAATGGCGAAATTTCTACAATGCTTGCTGGACAATATTAGAACTACAACAAACGTAAATCATACGAATCAGGACAAGTTACGATTGGATTCGTTAAGATAAAGCCGAAAGAAGATTTGTGGTTGCTGTTTCATATTGGGCAGGTAACTTCTGATTTAAATTTATTTAATGCTGTTGGTTACGAATATAGGGACCTACCTGAATACGACAAATATGTTGGGCGTTTAATTGTAAGATTTAATAATACAAGCAGACAATTATTCGTAAGGCTGAATCAGTTATAGACGACTGCTATGTAGTACAAATTTTACCTGATATTTTTGATGACGATTTATTTCCAGGTTATGAAAAAGTAAACCTTTCCTGGGACGGATTAAGAAGAGTAATTGAGAAGGAGAATTGGAAAACAGCACTTCAAAACCAAAAAGGGGTTTACCTGATGACCGATATTTCAAATGGGAAAATGTATGTCGGTTCCTATGGTGAACATATGATTTTAGGAAGATGGAGAGCATATGTAAATAATGGACACGGTGGTAACTTTGGACTGAAACAATTGAGTTTCGAGCACATAAAATCAAATTTTAAATACTCAATTCTTGACATTTATAAATCTACAACTGACGACCAAATAATTATTAACAGGGAAAGTTGGTGGAAAGAAGTTTTACGAAGCAGACAATTTGGTTATAATGAAAACTAAAGAACTATAAAAACACTCGTAAGCGCGAGCGTATTGTTGTTAAAAAATTCAGAGCATTGAAATTTAATAATATTAACTATTAAATCATCTTCCCACTATAAAATTTCTCCATAACCTCCTCCAGCATTTGCTTTGTAAGGGGTTTACTTTTAAAGTCTGCAAGCATGCCTTGTGTTGCAGCACGTGCCTTGTCATCAGGATTTTCAGATGTTGTGAGCATTACTACTATCATGGCGTTTTGTAAACCTTCAGGAAGCTGTTTATAATGCTCCAGGAATTCCCACCCGTTCATTCCGGGCATGTTTATATCAAGGAAAATCAGGTCCGGCTGCGGCTCGGCCCCATTAATAAGATGGTAAAGTGCTTCCTGCCCAGACTCTTTGGCAATAACAATTTTGGCTGCATTGCATTTTCTTATAACTCTTTCATGAAAAAAATTATCAACCTTGTTGTCATCAATAAGCATTATGCAGTGTAATTGTTTGTTCATGGCTTAAAGTTTAATATTGTAAATTTAAATGTGCTTCCTTTTCCGGGTACAGATTCCACCCAAATTTTCCCTCCATGCATCTCCACTATTTTTTTTACATTGGCAAGTCCTATACCATGGCCTTCATATTCGTCATCTTTATTTAACCGCTGAAAAATATGAAATATTTTTTCATGATGTTTAGGATTAATACCAATTCCGTTATCTGTTACCGAAAATTCATAATAACCTTTAATGCTGCCGGCACATATACTAATTTGCGGTATTATATTTTCTTTCCTGAATTTAATTGCATTGATAATAAGGTTTTGAAAAAGCTGTCTTAACTGCGTTTCATAAGCCATTATGTGTGGAAGGTCACACACAACTTCTACTTTAGCGCCTGAAGCCTCAATTAGGCGGTTTAGGTCGGCCAGCACATCATTAATTACTTTTTTTACATCTGTTATTACAAGTGCTTTTTGTTTCCCCAGCCTTCCGAATTCCAATAAAGATTTTACAACCATACTCATGCGTGCAACAGCATCTTTAATAGCATTATGATGGTTTTTTATATCTTCGTCAAGTTCAGGGTAGTCTTCTTCCAGCATTTGAACATAGTTCAGTACTGTTCGAAGCGGTTCCTGCAAATCATGCGATGAAATATAATTAAATTGCTCAAGTTCCTGATTTTTAGACTGAAGTTCTTCCAGCTGTTTTTTGATTATTTCTTCATTTTGCTTCCGTTCTGTTATATCAATTATAGATGCCAGTGCAACAGTGCCTTCCTTTGTTATAATTGGGGTTATATTTATTTCTATCGGAAATTCTGTCCCGTTTTTCCTTTTTGCGTAAAGATCAAGTTCACCGCCAAAGCTCCTTGCCTTCGGATTTTTAAAATAATTAGGTTGTTTTTCAGCGTGGGCCGCCCTGAATCTTTCGGGTACAATAAGTTCCAGCTTTTGTCCCAGCATTTCTTCATCCTTATAGCCAAATAATTTTTTTGCCTGGTTATTAACCAGGGCTATATTTCCTTTAACATCTGATATTATCAGTGCATTTGGCGCTGACTCTACCACAGAACGAAAATTTTCCTTTACAATTTCTTTAATCTGGTCAACCTGGTTTAATACAGATGTTGTTTCAAATACTACTAAAATTGTAATTATCATGTATATAATTGAGTACAACGCAATAGCAAGGTCCGGACTCAGCCACTTGTACCTGAAACATAAAATAAGAAGGTAGCTTGATACCACAAATGCTAATAGCAGCCGCGTCATAACACGCCGCGCCATAAGGTTCCCAATGTATCTGCCTGTAAGCATGCCGGTAATACCTACTTTCCAGCTATAGAACGATGCCCCCACAGACAAGATAAATAAAGCAACAGCCGTATATACTGCCATTGCTTTTGAAAAGCTTAGATTGTAAAAATGTGGAAGTTTTAAAACATGGCCAATTATAACTACTGATGCTATAAGGCTGATTATATGAAATATAAATTGTACAAGGTGTCGTAATTTATACATTTTGAGACAATACAATGCAATGCCGCACAAAGAAAAGCAGAATGCACTTTGCGGCGCCATTTCAAGTCGTAGGGATGTGAAAAATTCCGGATTAATCAGGCCCGGTATATTTCTCATTAAGTTTAGTACACCTATTATCCCTATGCTAACAGCCAATATTTTTGCAGCAATGTTTAACAGGTAATTATGGTATAGCTGGATCAGGAGCGATATTCCGGCCAGTATAAGGCTCACGCCGGCATCATAGGCCATAGGTAAATTTCCTATTTCCTGTGGGGTGAAGCTTTTTGTACGGAGCAACACATCAATAATTAGCACATAAACACCCAGCAGCATTACTGTTATGGCGGTATAGATTATGATTTATTTATATTTTGTAGTGTAAGGTGGCATAACTCTAAGGGATGTTATAAAACAAAAATATAGATTTTATAGTTTTTTGTAACATTATTTATCAAATATGTAACTGTATTTCCTAAATGTTACGGCTTTTATTTAAAAAATAAATATTCTATTTAAATTTATACTGTGTCATCTTGTCATATCGTCTGTCATTTTTAATAGGTTTTCTTCAATGGCACAGTCATTGTCAATATCACAGCAAGTTTTAGAAACAAAAACAAAAACATAAATTTAAACAAGATGAGTAAGATAATCGGAATTGACTTAGGAACAACCAACTCCTGCGTTGCCGTTATGGAAGGTAACGAACCGGTGGTAATACCTAATGCTGAAGGAAAAAGAACAACCCCGTCAGTAATTGCTTTTGTTGAAGGCGGAGAGATCAAGGTTGGTGATCCTGCTAAAAGACAGGCAGTGACCAATCCCACAAAAACCATAGCTTCTATTAAGCGTTTTATGGGTAACAAATACACCGAAAGCTCTAAAGAAGTTGGCAACGTTCCATACAGCGTTGTAAAAGGTGACAACGATACCCCACGCGTAGATATTGATGGCAGGCTATATACACCACAGGAGCTGTCAGCCATGACGCTTCAGAAAATGAAGAAAACTGCCGAGGACTATCTTGGTACTACAGTAACCGAAGCGGTTATTACCGTTCCGGCATATTTTAATGACGCGCAGCGCCAGGCTACTAAAGAAGCAGGTGAAATTGCAGGCCTTAAAGTAAGGAGGATAATTAATGAGCCAACTGCCGCTGCACTTGCTTACGGGCTTGACAAAGCAGGTAAAGACCAAAAAATTGCAGTGTATGACCTTGGTGGTGGTACATTTGATATCTCTATCCTTGAGCTTGGTGACGGCGTATTCGAGGTGCTTTCTACCAATGGTGATACGCACCTTGGTGGTGATGACTTTGACCAGGTAATCATCGACTGGCTGGCAGGCGAGTTTAATACTGAAGAAGGTGTTGACCTGCGTAAAGATGCAATGGCACTACAGCGCCTAAAAGAAGCTGCCCAGAAAGCTAAAATTGAGCTTTCATCTTCAACACAAACAGAGATCAACCTGCCATACATTACGGCTACGGCTTCAGGGC
>JAEWKB010000175.1 GCA_023386255.1 Bacteroidota bacterium | reverse complement strand
GGGCTGTGGAATATTTTATACCCGAAACAGCACGTTTTATAAACGGCCCGGCGCTGGACGAGCTTGAGCTTGAGGAAAACAGGGAGTTTCCGCCTCATGGTTTCCAGGTTATTGAGGAACTGCTATTTCCCTACGAGAAGCAAAATAAAAAAGAATTGCAACGTGAACTTACGATGCTGCTGTCGCACACCAGGCAGGTTAGAAAGCATCTTGAGGCAACAACCATTAGCCCCGAATATGTAATAGACGGCCTGCGTCTGCAGGTATACAGAATTATTACACTGGGGATTACAGGGTTTGATTCGCCTGTAGCGTTCACCTCTATACAGGATGCTAAAGTTACACTGTCTGAATTGCCCGTGGTTATTAAAAAACTAAAAACAGGTGCATCAGCTGAAGAAAAGCAACTTGAGGAACTGGTAAAAAAAGCTGTTGATTACTGCACTGCCAATGCAAACTTCAACACATTTAACCGTGCTGAATTTATTACTGCTTATTTAAATCCTGTTTCCAAAGAATTGTACAAGATTCAGCATAAAGCCAACATTAAAGATGTTAAGATAAGCCGGGCACTAAAAAGTTCTGCTGAATATCTTTTTGCTGAAAATGCTTTTGATGTTGATGCTTTTATTCCTTCTCCCGAATATAAATATACATCTAAAAAAGCGGAATTAGGCAAAATATTGTTCTACGATAGTTCACTTTCTAAAGACAATAGCCGTAGCTGTGCTTCCTGTCATAAACCTGATAAAGCATTTACCGACGGTTTAAAGACTAATCTTTCATTAACAGGTATCAATTTAAGGAGGAATACCCCTACCCTTACTTATGCCTCTTTACAGCATGGGCAGTTTTGGGATATGCGCGAGCATGATCTGGAGAAGCAAAGCGTAGATGTTATTGAAAACCGGGAGGAGATGCACGGCTCTATGGCTGTTATACTTTCAAAAATAACAGCTGATAAAAAATACACAGAAGGTTTTATGAAAGCATTTAAAACAGAAAAGCCGGAAGCCTGGCAGGTACAGAACGCACTGGCAAGCTATATAAGGTCGCTTAATGCTTTTGATTCCCGTTTTGATGAGTACATGCGGGGCAATAAAAACAGCCTTAACAATGAAGAAATTTTAGGGATGAACCTGTTTATGGGTAAGGCCAAATGCGCTACATGCCACTTTGCCCCTTTGTTTAACGGCACTGTGCCACCAAGTTTTGTAAAAACGGAGCATGAAGTTGTAGGCACACCCAAAGACAAAGCAGGTAGTGCGCTGAGCGATGACGAGGGCAGGTATTTCTTCAACAAGATGCCACAGCTTAAAAACGCTTATAAAACACCCGGGCTGAGGAATGTTGCTGTAACAGCGCCTTACATGCATAACGGAGTTTACACTACTCTTGAGGAAGTAGTTGATTTCTACAACAAAGGCGGCGGATTGGGCATGGGATTGCCTGCCGATAACCAGACATTGCCTTTCCAGAAGTTAAACCTTAGCGAAAAAGAAAGGAAAGCATTGGTAGCCTTTATGAAAACACTCACCGATAAGCAATATCAGAATTGAAAAAGCAGCCAAGGCTGCTTTTTTATTCTATCAGGTATTCATCTAATCTTCCGTATCTCTCAATTGCTACCAAACCTATACCTTTCTGAAGATATAACGTATATTCAATCCCTCTATTCCATATTTCATTTGCAGGTATTGTAATCTTAACCTGCAGTAGATTTGTATATTTAGCAGATGGTGTTTTTAAATTTGCATTAGTTTTAATTATTTTACCATAACCTATTTTTTCACCTTTTACAGGCCTGATTCCAAAAAAGGGCATTTCTCTGTTCTGGCTTTCGCTATATACGTAAACAGTATCATTACTTACTCTTAGCAAAGTGTCTGATATGCCCCCACTTTTGTATTTTCTGCTTTCCTTAATATATAGTTTCTTATTTTTCTCCACCGGTCCACTATAATATAATCGGAGCGGTGTATTATAGTATGAAAAATTTTTACCTGTTCCGGAAGTTAAAGGATAAAAGCTATTATTTTCCTGGCAATAACCTGAAAAGCATGTCCCTGTCAGGAAGGTGATGATAAAAAGTAATTTAGCCATTTTTTATTCCAAACTTAAGGTTATTTGTCCGTCTTCATCAAGGGTTATATTCTGCTCCTCATCACCCGAAAGATTCTCCTCACCTTTCACTTCCATTTCTTCAGGAACTTCCTCTACAGGTTCTTCATACGGCAATGGGTCTAATAAGTTTATCTGCTTTACTTTATCTGCGGTAAGCTGGTTACCTAAAGCTTTAATACCTTTTATAGCTATAAAATTCTCCAGGTCAACAGTAAGGTTTTCCTTCTGTACGCCTTTTACTTTTGCAAATACCACTTCGGCAACAGGGCGATAGTCAGTGGAAACTATCTCAAGCTGCGATTTTTCGTGCTCTGTAATAAATGTTTCTTCCTTGTTCTCGTTCTCAACAACAAAACGCTTTACAAAATACCGCTCCTTCTCTCCATCATAATAAATGGCAGAAATTGGCTTTTTAGGATGCCACTTCTCCAGTACAATCATTCCTTCATCAAAGTGTGTGGTAAGTTCCGGTATAATTGTCTTGAGTTTACCGTTCTGGTTGATGATAAGCAGCCTGTCGTTCGGTCTGAACTCTCCCAGCAGCTCTCCCCTTCCGTCTACATTTAAGCGCTGTACGGTATCGTCAAACCAAATTCTGCGTGGCTTGAGCGTAGATATACCTTTCTCTTTAAGCTCTATCTTCTTTATTGGGTATTTCGTAACTGTATTACCACGTGAAGCCCTGCCTTTAATGGCAAGATTGGCAAAATCAAGGTCGAACTTCAATTTCTTCACGCTGCCTACCTGGCGCAGCAAAATTGTAACAACCTCAGCTTCGCCATTAGGGTTGCCGGAGAAATATAATACCTGAGAGCCTTTATTGCCTTGAGTGAGGTCATACAGCTTATCACGGGTTATACCCGATACATTGAAACGTTTTACATAAGATGGTCCCGACTTACCATCACGATAAATCATGTTATATATGGTACGCTTGTCGCCTTTGTCAAACACCGCAACGTGAATGATGTCTTTACCTACAAAGGTCTTCACATCAACTTTGGTCACCATCATGCTGCCGTCACGCAGGAATACGATAACATCATCAATGTCACTACAGTCGGCAACATACTCGTCCTTTTTAAGGCCGGTACCAATAAAGCCTTCTTCGCGATTTACATATAATTTTGTGTTACGAAGAACAACCTTAGTAGCTTCAATATTATCAAAACTCCTTAGTTCAGTTTTCCGCTCACGGCCTTTGCCATACTTATCTTTAAGGTTCTGGAAGTAACTGATAGCAAAGTCTATAAGATGCTCCAGGTGATGTTTTACCTGAGCAATCTCCCCTTCCAGCGCTTCTATCTTTTCCTGTGCCTTATCAATATCAAACTTCGAGATTCGCTTAATGCGAATTTCTGTAAGCCTTACGATATCGTCTTCGGTAACAGCACGCTTCAGGTGTCTGGTAAAAGGTTTCAACCCTTCATCAATAGCGCGTATAACGCCCTCCCATGTTTCCTCCTCTTCAATAAGGCGGTAAATCCTATTTTCAATAAATATACGCTCCAGTGAAAGGAAATGCCACTGCTCCTCCAGTTCGTCAAGCTGTATCTCGAGCTCACGCTTCAGCAGATCAACAGTACGGTGGGTGGAGATACGCAGCATCTCGCTCACGCCAACAAAGTACGGTTTATGGTTTTCGATAACACAGCCCAGTGGCGCTACCGATGTTTCGCAGGCCGTGAAAGCATACAGCGCATCAATGGTTTTATCCGGCGACACCCCCGGCGGGAGGTGGATAAGTATTTCAACCTCTGCAGCAGTGTTGTCTTCTATCTTCTTTATCTTGATCTTACCTTTCTCATTGGCTTTCAGAATACTGTCTATCAATGTTGAAGTATTAGTACTGAAAGGTATCTGGGTAATTACCAGCGTACTTTTATCTAACTGCGATATTTTGGCACGCACACGCACACGGCCGCCGCGCATACCGTCATTATAGCCCGAGATATCGGCCACACCGCCTGTAGGGAAGTCAGGGTACAGTGTAAAAGG
>JAEWKB010000235.1 GCA_023386255.1 Bacteroidota bacterium | reverse complement strand
ATAATAGCCGGTACTGAATATGGCGGAGGCATGGAGTTCCTGCAGCCTAATGGTGTGGTGCGCTCACCAAACATTACTTTTGATAAGAAAACAGGTATAGGCAACTGGACAAAAGAAGCATTTACCGCCAGGTTTAAAATGTATGCATCGGCAGGATATAAACCGACACAACTTGCCAAAGAAGATTTAAATACACCAATGCCATGGGGTATGTATGCAGGTATGAAAGAGAGTGACCTGCAGGCTATATATGCCTATTTAGCCACTTTAAAGCCTGTAAGCAACCAGGTAGTACGGTTTGAAAAGAAATAAGTAATCTTTTAGATTGTTTAAATTTGGGGGATTTAAGGCGGCTGTAACACAGCCGCCTTTTCATTTTCCCCACTAATTATTATTACTTCTAAAACCTATGCTGAGGGTATGAGCAGTGGCGGGAAATTACGCCTGTTCTGCTCTCTTTCGGCTGCCTCTGCCATACGGGTAATACAGGCATCATTGCCTTTCAGGGTAATTATGTACTCATTCTTCCTGAAAAATCCGTAAACGCACATTTTTATCTTCTGCGGTTCGGCTGTCTTTTTTATCCTGATACTGCGTGAAGCCGTTTTAAGGTTGCCCAACCGGTACGACACTGCGTTGGTAAAGCGGTACTTAATGGTTACAAAGTCTTCATCGGCACTATGGTTGCATTTAAAGTAAAGCAGCTTTATGTTTTTGTTTTTGCGGGTACTTATAGTTAGCATCCTGCATACAATTTGAAACTGAGAAAAAATTATATCGAACACAGTTATATAGTTTTTAAGGTGATTTCCTACATTAAAAGTAACTGTATCTTTAGGGTAATGCAATATTACGGCTATTAAAATTTAGTTAATTTAAAACTCGATGAATGCAGTTTAAAATCGTTAAACTGCCTGCCTTCTTCATTAGGTATAACATAAGCGGTTCGTACTGTTACACTTTTAACAAAGTTTAAATAATAAATGGTTTGGGCTTGTGTATTTTTAATGGGTTGTAAGCCAAACTATTGGTGCAGCCTGCACTATGAAAAATCAGTATCAGCCTGTAAAAACCCTGCGTCTACACATGGTAAAGCGCCTTGCAAAAATATTCCTGAAAGTTGCTGCCGTAGCCTTTATGCTTGTTATCATGGCTTACCTCTCGCTTACATGGTACATAAACAGCCATAAGATAGAGGTGCTGGAACAGGTAACGGCAACTCTAAACGAGAATCTGAAGGGTACACTTACTGTTGGTAGTATGGAGCCAACACTCCTCATGGGTTTTCCGCGGGTATCGCTGCGGCTCAACAATGTAACCCTTCGGGACAGCATTTATGCCCGGCATGGCCATACATTGCTTTCTGCAAAAGACATTGACCTTGCCGTAAACGCACTTGCCTTTGTGCGTGGTGCTGTACAAATCAATAAAATAACTATAAGTCATGCCTCGGCGTACCTTTACACTGACGCAAACGGATACAGCAATACATCGGTTTTCAGGAAAGGCAACGGCAGCGGTGGGGAGGGCGGCGCTTTTCCTGAGCTGGAAAAGATGCTGCTTAACAATGTGGCAATTGCAATTGATGACAGGAGCAGGCAAAAGCTGTACCAATTCAAAGTTGCTGAGCTCAGCGGCAGCATGAAACAAAAAAGCACTGGCTGGAATGCTGATGTAAAGCTTGATGTACTTGTGCAAAGCCTGGCCTTCAGCACCCGTAAAGGGAGCTTTATAAAAGATAAGAATGTAAAAGGAAAGCTTGATATTACATATGATGAAGATGCCGGGTTTATTACCTTTAAAAGGAACACGCTAAACATAGGCGGCGAAGATTTTAAAGTGGCAGCAAAATTTAAGGTTGGTGCGCCTACGTCTGACTTTGAGATAAATATTGAGAACAAATCCATCTTGTGGAAGACTGCTGCAAACCTGCTCTCACCTAACATTACACGTAAACTGGAAATGTTCAGCCTAAAGGAGCCTATTTCGGTTACATGTGACCTTGTAGGCGATCTCCAGGTAAGGGGAGACCCGCTTATCAGGGTGAATGCCGTAGTTAAAGATAATACTCTTGATACTCCCGGAGGAGTAGTGGATAATTGCAGTTTTTCTGGTGTTTTTACCAATGAACATGTAAAGGGCGGCGGATATAATGATGCGAATTCGGCTATAAAGCTTTATAATTTTTCAGGCAATTACTCTGGTATCCCTGTAAAAATGAAGAAAACCTTTATTGTTAACCTTGAAAAGCCCATCGCAACAGGCGATTTTAACTCGGCTTTTGATGTAGCAACACTAAACCGCCTTGTTGATGAAGGACTGCTGAAATTTGGTAAGGGTACTGCAAGCGTTGCGCTGGCCTACAATGCCGATATTGTTGATTTTAAGCTTTCGAAGCCGGTGGTGAGCGGTGTAATTAAAATAAAAGATGCTGACGTGGCTTACATGCCCAGAAAACTTATGTTCCGCGATATATCGGTGGCGCTTGATTTTATGGAAGACGACCTTCATATAAGCCGCTTTAACCTGAAGAGCGGCCGGAGCGTTGTTAACATGGAGGGGGACATAAAAAATTTCCTGAACCTGTACTATACTGAACCTGAAAAGATAGTGCTTAACTGGAACATTTACAGCCCCCAGCTCCATCTGAGCGAATTTATGGGCTTCATGGGCAGCAGGAACAATGCTGTTTTAGTTAAAAAAGCACCGCAAAAAGGAAACTTTACGCAAGAGCTCAACCTGTTGTTTGATAAATGCAATGTGGATATGAAGGTGCGTGTAGATAAATTATTTTACAACAACTTTATTGCAACCGCAGCTAAGGCCGATATATTGCTTACTGATAATGCTGTTATTGTAAAGAACGCGGGGCTTAGGCATGCGGGAGGCGTGCTGGGCCTAAACGGCTCCCTCTCGCAAACAGCAAGGCATAATAAGTATAAGATAGACGCAGTGGTAAGCCTTGTTGATGTGAAAAGGTTTTTTAAGGCTTTTAATAATTTTGGGTTGCAGTCGCTCAATGCCGGCCATCTTAAAGGGCGGTTGTCATCAAAGGCTAGCGTGTCAGGCAGTATTACTGATTCGGGAGTGGTGGTGCCGAAATCTATGAATGGCAACGTAGCGTTTAATCTTCAAAAGGGTGCTCTGCTTAATTTTGATCCCGTGCGCAATGTGGGCAGGTTCGCATTCCCTTTCCGCAATATGGATACTATTACCATACCCAACCTTAACGGCAGGTTTACCATAAACGGTGAAAAAGTTACCATACACCCCATGCAGGTGAACTCCAGTGTGCTTAATATGGACATTGCAGGGGTGTATTCTTTTGGAAAGGGCACTAACATTAAAGTTGATGTGCCGCTGCGCAATCCTGAGAAGGATAAGAAAATAACCGACAAAAATGAGCTTGCAAAACGACGTAACCGGGGCATAGTGCTGCACCTTGTTGCCGCCGACGATAAGGACGGGAAGGTAAAAGTAAAGCTGGGGAAGAAGTAGATTTCTATTTATTTGTTGATGGGCTTGTTAGATGATGTACAGTTGATCGTGCTTATTCCATTTCGACCGCAGGGAGAAATCACGGCAATTTTAATTAAAAGAGATGCATGATGCTCTGTCTACAGATACCACGCTTCGCTTCGCTAAACGTGCAATCACAGAAACCGATGCACTGGTCAGTACTAGTTCTTACCCTCCTTTTCATTCAGATACTTCCAGTAGCGTTTTGGTACATGCTGTATGTGCAGCTTCATGTTCTTGCGGGCAGGTATGTTGGTGCTGTTAAAGTAGTCTTTCCAAAGGATGGAGGCAAGCTCCTCCTTTTCATCTGCCAGTTCTGCAGGCAGCTGCACCTTGCGGGTATCTACATTGGCAACAAACTCATATGTTATTTCCTGTACTGTGTTGAGGTCGTAGTACAGGCCATACCTGCGCTTTACATCATAAATAATCCATTGCTGGTCGGCATACCTGTCCTTAAAAAATTTTGCCACAAGCGGCAGCACATTAAAATCAGGCTCAATGGGACAGTAATAAATACCGTCGGCCGTTTTCTGGAAACGTATAAAAGCTTTCATGCGGTGGCGCTCCCGGCTAATTTTGCGTTCCATTTTACTTAAAGCCATTACATGCGCATTCCCAAAGTTAGCTGCAGCACCCTGCGGGCTGTCAAATACATACCTCGCAAAGTTGAACATGTCCTGAAACGTCTGCGGGTCTTCCGCCAGGTGTACTTTATAAAATGTCTGCAGCCATTTGGGGCCCAGCTTCTTTTTAAGGC
>JAEWKB010000185.1 GCA_023386255.1 Bacteroidota bacterium | reverse complement strand
GCTGGCCGCTGAGGGAAAGTTGCAGCGTTTGCGCCACATCAAGCAAAGAAACGCCCAGGCTTTGTGCCTTTTCCCTGTCGATGGTTACATTGATCTCCGGCTTGTTGAACTTCAGGTTTACATCGGTCATGGCAAAGGTTGGGTCTTTGCTAACCTCATCCATAAACTGTGGTACTTTCTCTCTAAGCTTTTCAAAATTCGGCGCCTGGATAATGTATTGAATTGGCGGTCCTCCCCTACGGTTCACTGCAATGGTTGGCTGTTCAGATACTGATGTACGTGCCTCTGGGTAACGCTTGGTCCACTTGGTAAGTTCCTGTGCTATTTCCTTTTGCGAACGTTCCCTCTCACCCGGCTCTACAAGGGCTATCCTTACACGGCCACTGTTTACCGAAGCAGAACCAAATCCCGGAGAAGTAATGACAAGGCTAACCTTCTTTTCGGGGATAGAATCATTAATCAGTTTTTCAATGTCCTGCATAAAGCGGTCCATGTATTCGTAAGATGATCCTTCGGGAGCGGTTATGTTAAGGCCAACAAAGCTCCTGTCGTCATAAGGTGCCGTTTCTTTTTGCAAACTCGCATAGAACAATGCAATAAGCCCGATACAAATAACTAATATAGGGAAACTAAGCCATTTCCTCTTCATAAAACGGATTAATGAAGATGCATAACCTTTGTTCATCTTTACAAAGTACGGCTCCGTAAAGTTGTAGAACTTAGATTTCTTGTGCACATCGCCTTTCATAAGGTAGGCATTAAGCATAGGCGTGAGTGTTAATGACACGAAGGCCGAAACCAATACCGCCGATGCGATGACGACACCAAACTCCCGGAACAGCCTGCCCACAAAACCTTCCAAAAATATAACGGGCAGGAATACCGCTGCCAATGTTATTGAGATGGATATAACCGCAAAGAAGATTTCGTTGGCACCCTTTACGGCAGCCTCGATAGGTGTCATGCCTTCTTCAACCTTCTTAAAAATGTTCTCCGTCACTACAATACCGTCATCTACCACGAGCCCCGTAGCAAGTACAATAGCAAGCAGCGTAAGTACATTGATGGAGAAGCCGAACATGTACATGATGAAGAATGTAGCTATGAGCGACACCGGGATATCCAGCAGCGGACGGAGCGCGATGGCCCAATCCCTGAAGAACAGGTATATAATAAGTGTTACCAGCACCAGTGAAATGAGCAGCGTTTCGGCTACCTCATGCACTGATTTTTTAATAAATACCGTATTATCTATAGCGATGTTCAGTTTCAGGTCGGCCGGAAGCTCTTTTTTCATCTGCTCGAACTGCTCATAAAAAGCGTCGGCGATTTCTATATAATTAGTACCCGGCTGCGGTATTATGGCGAGGCCTACCAGCTGTTGGCCGTTGTTGGTCATTTTTGTTTCCAGGTTCTCCGGCCCCAGTTCGGCACGTCCCACATCGCTCAGCTTAACGATTTTAGAACCATCTGATTTTACAATGATATCGTTAAACTGTTCAGGTGTGGAAAGGTTACCCATCGTCTTCACCGTAAGCTCCGTGTTAGCCCCGGTAAGCTTACCTGTAGGCAACTCTACGTTTTGGCTGTTAAGCGCATCGCGCACCTCGGCAACTGTAACGCCATATGCCGATAGCTTTACAGGGTCTATCCAAAGGCGCATGGCATAGCGTTTCTGGCCCCATATCTGCACGCTGCTCACACCGGGAATGGTTTGCAGCCTTTCGGCAATAACATTTTCGGCATAATCGCTCAGCGCCAGGGGGTCTCTTGAGCCGCTCTGTACCGTCATGGTGATAATAGGCTCTGAGTCGGCATCGGCTTTAGATACTACAGGTGGCGCATCTATATCCTGCGGCAGGCTGCGGATGGCCTGCGATACTTTATCCCGAACATCGTTCGCGGCTTCCTCAAGGTCTTTTTCAAGATTAAATTCAATTGTGATGTTGCTCGAACCCTGGTTACTTGACGAAGTAATGTTCCTGATACCATCAATAGAGTTAATGGCCTTTTCCAGCGGTTCGGTTATCTGTGATTCAATAATATCAGAGTTGGCACCCGCATAACTGGTACGCACTGATATCTGGGCCGGGTCGATTGAAGGAAACTCACGTACCCCAAGAAATGTGTAACCTATTATCCCGAACAGGATAATAGCCACGTTCATCACGATGGTAAGTACCGGCCTCTTTATGCTTAATGTAGATAAACTCATTGCTTAGTATTCCTTACCGATACCTTTACCGGGGCATCATCCTTTAGGGTTAATACACCTGTGGTAATTACGGTGTCGCCGGCTTTTAGCCCCTCTAAAACCACCACATCTTTTTCGGTACGGGTGCCGGTTTGCACCATTACCTCCTTAGCCTTGCCGTTGGCAGACACAAAGACTTTTTTGCCTTCCTGCACCGGCACTATAGCCTCACTTGGTACAAGGAAAGCATCTTCAATTTTTTCAAGCGGAAGCGTT
Organism: Bacteroidota bacterium; assembly: GCA_023386255.1. Taxonomy (GTDB): domain Bacteria; phylum Bacteroidota; class Bacteroidia; order Flavobacteriales; family Flavobacteriaceae; genus Flavobacterium. Next base: position 5,661 of record JAEWKB010000185.1, on the reverse strand, counting down.
ACATTAGCAAAAGTACCTGGCAGCAATTTGCCGTCAGGGTTCTGTGCCAGCGCCCTTACGCGAAGGGTACGAGTAGCAACCTCAACCGCAGGCTCCAGTGCATATACTCTGGCTGTGTATTTCTCGTTCGTGCCCGCTACAGTAAAGGTTACAGTAGAGTTCACCTTCATCTGCGTGGCATATTTTTCAGGAATGGAAAAAGTGATTTTTATCTGGCTGCTGTTTACCAGGCTTGCTATAAGTGTTTCGGGTGTTACAAAAGTACCGGGTGATATATTCCGTAATCCTACAGTACCTGAAAACGGCGCACGTATAGATGTTTTAGCCAACTGCGCGTTTACTAGCTGGGTTTGCGCCTGCGCCGTTTTATAATCGGCAGTGGCAATATCATATTCCTCGCGGCTTATGGCTTCTTTTTCAAAAAGCAGCTTGGCACGGCGGGCATTTTCAGCGGCGAGGTTCATCCTTGTCCTTGCCTGGCCGAGCTGTGCGCGTAACTCAACATCATTAATTTTTACCAACACCTGCCCTTTAGATACGCGTGAGCCTTCAGTAAAGTATATCTTTTCGGCAATGCCTGATACTTCACTACGCAGCTCCACCTGCTCATTAGCTTCGATAGAACCGGAGAGAGACAGTGTGTTGGCAAACTCCTGCGGTGCCACTACTATACCGCTTACGGCCATTGGTTTTTTTGGGCCTCCTCCGCCCGGCCCTCCGGCGCCTTCTTTCATTTCTTTATTTGCCGATATCCGGTAATATATTAAAGCGCCAATCCCTACTATTAAGAGCGTGTAAACTATATATTTTATCTTCATTGTACAGTAAAGTGTAATGCAAAAGCAAATCTAACGCATTCTGTCACCATAAACCATACCAATAAATCAATTTAACACAAGATTACCTCGTGTTTAATGGCATTTCTTCATCAATTAAGACTTATATCAATTTGTAAACAATACAATAACCTTTAGCTGCTTATTTGTGATTTTATGCCCCTCTTCGCAACATGTAACCCGCAGTAATCGCTTTACCTGAAGCTAAATTATTTACAAATAAATTATAAAATAATTTTTTAGGTTAATCTAAAAATATAATTTTGTACACCTAATTATAAAACATGAAATTCTATACGTCAGTTTTACTTTTGCTTATTTGTTGTTGTGGCTTTTCGCAAACCGGGTCTCTAAGAGGAATGGTTACAGACGGTAAAGACCCTGTGCCTGTAGCCTCAGTTAGTATTCCGGCTTTAGGGCTGTCTGCCGCCGCAGATGATGAGGGCAATTATAGAATTGCAAATATTCCTTACGGTACCCACGAAGTGGTTTTTAGCTCAGTTGGCTTAAAAACCGTGAGGAAGAAAATTACAGTAAATTCTCCTGAACCCATAATTGAAAATATTATACTTGAAGAAGAAGGCCATGCGCTGGAGGAAGTGGTTATTACCGGCACCATGAAGGAAGTAAGTAGGCTGGAAAGCCCAATACCGGTGGAAATAGTAACATCAAAACTTTTTAAGAAAAACCCTACCGCCACTTTATTTGAAGCTGTAGGCATGGTTAACGGCGTGCAGCCACAGCTTAACTGCAGCGTGTGCAACACAGGCGACATACATATTAACGGGATGGAAGGCCCCTACACTATGATATTGATTGACGGTATGCCTATAGTAAGTGCGCTCTCTACAGTTTACGGGCTAAACGGTATACCTAACAGCATTGTTGACCGCATTGAGGTAGTTAAAGGCCCGGGGTCATCCTTATACGGGTCAGAGGCTATGGGTGGTATTATAAATGTAGTGACCAAAAGTCCTTTAAAGGCTCCTGCCGTAAGCGCTGATGTTTTTACCACCAGTTGGGGCGATCTTAACATGGACGCGGCCGTGAGGCTAAAGGCCGGTAAGGCAACAGGATTATTGGGTGTTAACTATTTCATGTTTAAAGAGAGGCACGACCACAACCATGATAATTTTACCGATGTTACCCTGCAGGACAGGATATCCATATTCAATAAATGGAATTTTGAACGAAAGGACAGCCGCATTGCCAGTATAGCCGGAAGGTACGTGTATGAAGACCGCTGGGGTGGCGAGCTGCAGTGGAACAAAAGCTACCGCGGGAGTGACCGGGTGTATGGCGAAAGTATTTATACCCGACGGGCGGAAGTTATTGGCCTGTACCAGCTGCCAACACTTGAGAAAATATTTACCCAATATTCCTATAACTGGCACGACCAGAACTCCTGGTATGGCACTACGCCCTACATGGCCAACCAGCAGGTGGGTTTTGTGCAAACGTACTGGGACAAGCAGTTTGGCGAAAGGCATAACTTCTTGTTAGGAGCGGCTCTTCGCTACACACTATATGATGATAATACACCCGCAACAGCATGGACAGATGGTGTTAATAATCCATCAAAGAAAATTTTACCGGGAATCTTTATCCAGGATGAGTGGACTATAAACGAGAAGAACAAGCTACTGGGCGGCTACCGCTTTGATTATGATAACGACCACGGCAGTGTGCATTCGCCACGGGTGGCCTATAAGTTCTCCCCAAACAGCAACAACACCGTGAGGGCAAGCTTTGGAACGGGATTCAGGGTAGTAAATTTATTTACTGAAGACCACGCCGCACTTACCGGTGCCCGTGAGGTAGTAATTGAAGAAGAATTGAAACCGGAACGTTCTTATAATGCAAACCTAAACTATGTGCTGAAGATACCGACGGAGGATTTCTTTTTAGGGTTTGATATTACAGGCTTTTACTCCTATTTTACTAACAAAATAGTAGGCGATTTTGATACCGACCCTAACAAGATCATCTACGATAACCTTAGAGGCCATGCCATATCACAGGGAATATCATTAAATACCGACCTTACCTTTACATTTCCGCTAAAAATGCTTGCAGGAGTATCTTACATGGAAGTGTACCAGATGGAAGAAAACAGCAACGGCAACCTGGAGCGTAGCGTACAACTGCATGCACCAAAATGGTCGGGTAATTTTGTAGCGAGCTATGCCCTGCCCTATAATGTTTCAGTCGACTTTACCGGTAATTTTTATGGGCCTATGCGCCTGCCTATACTACCTTATGATTACAGGCCTGAGTATTCTCCGTGGTTTTGCATTGCCAACTTACAGCTTACCAAAAAGTTCAGCTATGGGCTGGAGTTTTACAGCGGTATAAAGAACCTGTTCAACTTTACACCAAAGGACCCAATCATGCGGCCGTTCGATCCGTTTGACCGAAATGTAGATGACCCCGTGAACAACCCCAACGGCTATACCTTCGACCCAAGTTATAATTATGCCTCCATGCAGGGACGCAGGATGTTTATAGGTATCCGCTATAATTTATTATAAGATGAAGATAAAGTTCCTCATACTATTGCTTTTGTTATCAGCTGCTTCTTCGGCACAAAAACAGTATGCTGTTACTTTTGAAGAGCTTCCCCTGAAGATGATGGAACATCCAAAACCAATTGTAATAAAAATATATACTGACTGGTGCGGCATCTGCAAGATACAGGACAAGCAGATTGAGAAGGATGCTGAACTACAGCAAATGCTGGCTAAGGATTTTTATTATGTTGAATTTAATGCGGAATCACGCGCGAATATCTTTTACAATAACAAAACGTACAGGTTTATACCGCATGGCATAAAAGGAGGCATACATGAGCTGGCAGTGGCTCTTGGCGGAAAGCACCTTGCTTACCCCTGCTGGATAATAATTGCTCCCGGCTATCAGGTTATTACCACACATAATGGTTTACTGAAAAGCCGGGAGCTGAAAAACAACCTACTACAATATAAAAACTAAACTACTTCAAATTATAAACGCTGCTGTTCCTGTGTCCTCTCCTTTACTTTGGCCCCCTGTAGCTTCTGGTTGCCCAGGCGGTACCTGAACTGTATGCGAAAACTCCTGTCATCACCATAGTTAGAGGAATAACTGTACTGGTTGGCATATTGTGTTGTGATTTCCTGCACCTGCCCCCTGTATATGTCTGAGAATATGAATGTAATTTCCCCATCCCCCTTGAAAACTGTCTTCCTCAGGCTAAGGGACAGGCCGGAAATATCACTAAAATCATTAGTACCCTGCACAAAAGGCGACTGATAGTTAAAATTCGCCTCGGCTATAAGGTCTTTCTTCTTTGTCAGCACAAAACGGTTGTTGGTGTTTATGCTGTAGTTCCATCTGTCGTTTACATACATGCCACCGTCAACACCCTGAAACGTGTTTTGGAAATAGCCGCCGTTAAGCTGTAGGCCCGCGCTCCACCACGGCATTATCTCCAGGTTTGTGTTGAAGTCAAGCCCGTAAGACTGGTTCTTGTCAATATTGGTAATCTGGCTTACAATGGTATTGCTGGCATAATCCTGGTACACTATCTGCATTGACGGGTCTTTCTCGTAACGGTAGTACAGGTCAAAATTGTATTTGTTCTTAAGCGTGTACAGGAAGCTTATATTGTGCGTTAGCGTAGGCTGCAGCCTAGGGTCGCCGGTTGTATAGGCATATGGGTTATCATACGTACGGAAAGGGTTCAGCCAGCCATATTGCGGCCTCACGATACGCTTGCCGTAAGAGAAGCCGATGTGGTGGTCATCGGTTGGCTTGTAAAGCGCATACACTGTGGGGAATATTTTAAAATAGTCCTGCTTATTGACTTCATTTGTGGTAACAGAGTTGCCCTCCAGGTGCGTGTACTCTCCCCTAACCCCGCCTTTAAAGCTCCACTTGCCAAACTCGCGGTCATAGCCTATGTAGCCTGCATACACTGCCTCGTCATAAATAAACCGGTTAGACCTCCCGGCGTTCCGCACCATGGCACCCGTTATCTCATTAAAAAAATCAAGGTTACTGTCGGCATTCACGCTGCCAAAGCGTAATCCTGCTTCCAGGCCGCGTCCCTCGCCCTGCATTGTATAATCAGCCTGTACTGAGAATAGTTTTATGCGGCGTGTATCATCGTTTACAAAGCGTTCATTCCTGTAAGGCGCTTCACCCGGCAAAGAGAATTCAGCAGCCACATCTTGGTTCTGGTTAAAGTAGTGCCACGTATAATCAGAAGACAATACAACCTTTGCCTTATCATTAAATTTATGTTCGAAAGATCCGCTCAGGGAGTTATTCTTTTGTGGATAGTCCCTTCGCACCCTGGTGTGGAAAAGCGAATCGAGCGTACCGTTACCATCATAAATGTACGTTGGCGTAGTAAAAATGCCGGTGCTCTTAAGGCTGCTGAAGCCGTTACCACCCACAGCCACACTGTTCAGGCTGTCCAGTTGGTATTCAACCGTAAGGTTATAGCTATTCTGCGAAAAGGCTTTAAATACCGAGTTGGTGCTGCTTCTCCATTCTGAATCTACATTACCATCCTCATCAAAATACTTTACTACATTGTCGCTTTCGTTAAGGTAAGTACCGGAGCCCAGCATGTAACCGCCGTAAACCGAAAGCTTGTTGTTCTTGTAATACTGGTTGGTTGACATTACCCCTTTAGGATAGGTAGATTGCACATAGGCTCCGGCCAGTGAGGCCTTATAGCCCTGCATGCCGTTCTTCTTCATCTTTATATTATGCACCGCGCTGCCCTGGGCTTCATATTTGGCAGGCGGCGTGGTTATAACTTCAACCGATTTTATGT
>JAEWKB010000113.1 GCA_023386255.1 Bacteroidota bacterium | reverse complement strand
GCCACTGATACTGCTGACGCCTATTATGTTTTATTTACTATTAAAACATAATATACTGATACCCTGGCTGTTGTTTTTATTCATGGCATTTATTAAAGTAACCATATCACCTTTAGGGTTGTTGTTTCTTTACCCGCTTTTCCGCAACAGGAAAAATATACCAGTTATGATGATAAGCGGAGCACTGTTGACACTGCTTTGGGTAGGAAAGAATATTATGGTATCAGGGTTCCCGCTGTACCCGTTAACAATACTACCTGCCGATGTAGACTGGGTAATACCGGAGCACCTGCTGAGAGGTTTACATGCGTCATCAAATAAATATATTTATGGTATTTCTACAGAAGCTTCTTTAGGGGAAAAATTTATTGCATGGCTTACTAAAGGTGGTGTTGACGGATTATGCAATGTAGTAACCGTAATTGTGTTCCTGCTTGTGCCACTGTTTAGAAGGGTAAGGAAAGACAGGAGATATATGGCTATCTATTTTACATGCCTACTTCAATTTGGCGTGATTTTTATTGTATCGCCACAGTTCAGGTTCCTGCTTCCTGTGCTACTGTTCTTTGCTTGTATTATATTTTATGAAATCCTGTTGCTTTTCAGCTACAGACGGAAGTTGTATGGCATTGCACTTACCATGGGTATACTTGCAGTCCTTTTTACGCTTAAAAACTTTACTGCCACCCAGCTTTACCGGCCGGAGAAGAACTCTGCCTATGCTGATGTTAACTATGTAAAAAAAATGACCGGTAACCTCACCTACTATTCACCTGCAAGTAATTTTTTCTTTTATGGCACGGCAGATGGCCCTTTGCCTTGTGTTAATGAATTGCAGTTAAAATGGATTGAGAAGAAATATCATGTGGTGCCGCAGATGAGGGGAAAAACACTTGATGAAGGCTTTTATAGTACTCCGGTAGCAGAGTAAGGTGTGAAGATTATAAACAAAAAAGCTTCAGTTTTCACTGAAGCTTTTTTAGTGGGCGATGAGGGATTCGAACCCCCGACCCTCTCGGTGTAAACGAGATGCTCTGAACCAACTGAGCTAATCGCCCTATTTGCTGTAACAACAGATGCTTTCTGTTTGTTATTGCGAGTGCAAATGTAAGTTTATTATTTGTATTTGCAAGGAAAATGCAGAAAAAATTACTGTTTTTTTATGTCCTTCAATACCACTTTATCATCGTAATTCACTACCTCTACTACAATATCCTCATCCTTAGTATTTTTACCTTCTATTACATAAAGCTTCCCACCTTCGTAAGGCTTATTGCTTTTTGAAAAATCAACCTCACCATTTTCTGTACACGCTTTTATATCATCATAAGTAACCCATTTTTCGGCAAATTTTTTCTTTGCCTCCTCCGAGTATACTACCGGTTTGCTCCTGATATTCTTCAAAACCCTGCAGTTTGGCATATAGCAAAATTCTGTCCTCTTATTCTTAAAAAAGAAGAACAGGAACATAATACCAATCAGCATTCCCAGTAAATAATACCCTAAGCGGTGTGTGAACTTCATTATGTTTAATTATCTAGTTTACGTCTTTTTCTCTCCGCGCTTATAAGGTTAAGCTCGCGGCTTGTTTGTCCGGCTACAGAAGTGTTTTCCTCTGCCCTCCTGATAAGGTTTGGCATAACATCTCGTACCGGGCCAAAAGGAAGGTACTTAGCAACGTTGTATCCATGAGCCGCAAGGTTAAAGCTGATATTGTCGCTCATGCCATACAGCTGCCCAAACCATATTCTCTCGTCATGCTTTTCAATTCCCTTCTGCTGCATAAGCTCCATTAGCAAATAGGAACTTTCTTCGTTATGGGTACCGGCAAAAATAGCCATAGTGTCTATATGTTCTGCCATATAGGTAACAGCGTCATTATAATTAACGTCGGTGGCCTCCTTTGATATACAAATAGGTGATATATATCCCATTTCTTCCGCCCGCTTATTTTCTTTTTCCATATAGGCGCCACGCACTATTTTCATACCTATAAAAAAACCTTCGGTCTTTGCCTGCTCATGTAACTTTTTAAGGTATTCCATCCTGTCCCACCGGTACATCTGCAGCGTGTTGAAAACAATTGCTTTTTGCTTGTTGTACTTGCGCATCATATCGGCCACAAGGTCATCGGCAGCATCCTGCATCCAGCTTTCCTCAGCATCAATCAGTAACGCTACATCATTATCATGGGCTGTTTTACAAACCTTTTCAAAGCGTTCCACTACCCTCTTCCACTCGTCGGCTTCTTCAACAGTAAATTGATTGCCTGCGCCTAATTTTTCATATAATTCAAACCGTCCAAATCCGGTTGGTTTAAAAACTGCAAAAGGTATGGCCTTACGTTCCTTGGCAAAAACAATAGTTTTAAGCGTCTTATCAAGCGCCTTATCAAACTCCGCCTCATCTTCTTTAGCTTCTACCGAATAATCCAGTACTGATGAAACTCCTTTGGTAAACATCTTATCAACTACCGGCAAGCAGTCCTCTTCAGTGGTCCCGCCACAAAAATGGTCAAAAACTGTTGCTCTTATCAGTCCTTCAACAGGCAGGTGTACTTTTAATGCAAAATTTGTAACAGCGGTACCAATCCTTACCAACGGCTGCGAAGCTATCATTTTAAACAGGAAATAAGCCCTGTCAAGCTCGGTATCGGTCTTTAGCGCAAAAGCATCTGCCGTGTTATTGAAGATCTTTTCCATCTTAATTAAAAAATTTGTGCAAATATAAAGACTGTGCAAGAAACTAAATCATAAATTACTTTATTTTGCTAAATATTTAAAAAGCAATCTACACACAATGCAGCCTCTTGATACACCACTTTATACTATATATTTTAACGCAGGCTGCTATGCTTACCTGGCAGATTTGCTGCATAAGGAAACCTACTCAAAAATTTTTGTACTAACTGACACTAATACCTATCAGTATTGCCTTCCTGCATTCCTGCAGCAAATGGCTACTGACGTAGCAATCGAGATTATTGAGATTGAACCCGGCGAAGAAAATAAGACCATTGAAACGTGCATCCAGGTGTGGCAGGTGCTTGCCGAACTGGGTGCCGACCGCAAAAGCATAATGATAAACCTTGGTGGAGGTGTAGTGACCGACCTTGGCGGATTCGTAGCTTCGACATTTAAAAGAGGTATAGACTTTATTAATGTACCCACATCATTGCTTGCCATGGTTGATGCCTCTATAGGTGGCAAAACAGGGGTTGACCTTGGCAGCCTGAAAAATCAGATCGGTGTTATAAATAATCCTAAGGCAGTATTGATAGACACTGCATTCCTGGAAACGCTCCCTCAGGAGGAACTGCGTTCCGGGCTGGCGGAAATGCTTAAACATGGGTTAATCGCTGATAAAAGCTATTGGAATAATTTCACTGATATGGCTGGCCTTACAAGCGATGACCTTGGGGAACTAATACGCCAATCGGTTTAAAACAAAAATGATATAGTAAAAGACGACCCATATGAAAAAGGTTTGAGGAAGGTGCTGAACTTTGGGCACACTATGGGCCACGCTATAGAATCTTATTTTTTAGGCAATAGCGTTAAAAAAACCTTACTACACGGTGAAGCCGTGGCTATTGGCATGATATTGGAAGCTTTTTTTTCGCTTGAAAAAAAATTAATTTCTGCAGGAGAATATATAGAGATTAAATCCGTTATAGGTTCACTTTTCGAGAAAATATCTTTTACTCCTGATGACATTAATAGTATAATTGGCCTGCTGGTACACGATAAGAAAAATGAATTTGGTGAGGTTAATTTTGTACTCTTAGAAGGAATAGGCAAAGCCGTAATAAACCAACAGGTTGAAAACGACCTGATTTACAAGGCTTTTAATGATTACCAGAAGTAACAATTTTTTACAACAAATGTTTTTAAACAAGTAGTATTATTTTTTACATTTGCCGCAATGAAATTCAGTAAATATATAACTTCCTTCTTTGGGACTATCAGCAATTACAAGGACTTTGCAGAAGGGTTGCGCCCTGCAAAATGCCTGCGTATAGAACCGGTACTGGAAGCTTTTTACAGCAGGGAGAACAGCCGCGAAAAGCTCCAGATAATATATGCTAATATAAGGGTTTGAAATTCAGGTTATAACTTAGGAAAAATCTTATTTTTATAACCATTTCAAATTTTATATAATGAATACAAAATATTTCGACCTGATTAACCAAACATTCTATTTCCCTCAGGAAGAATTCACTTTAAACAAAGACAACCTTCAATTTCATAATATTGACCTGATGAAGCTGGTGGAGCAATACGGCACACCGCTTAAGTTCACCTACCTGCCACAAATTTCCAACAACATCCGAAAAGCTAAAGGATGGTTTAGGAATGCTATGGAAAAAAACAAGTACGAAGGCAAGTACTACTATTGCTACTGTACAAAAAGCTCTCACTTTGAATATATCATGAATGAGGCTTTTAAAAACAATATACATATTGAAACTTCTGCCGCTTATGATATAGATATTGTTGAAAGGCTGCTTGAAGCAGGCAAAATCAACAAGAACACATACATAATATGCAACGGGTTTAAAAGGGACCAGTATGTTAAGAACATAGCCCGCCTTATAAACAATGGCTATAACAGAACCATTCCTATTATAGATAACTATGAGGAGCTGGACCTGCTACAGGAAGAGATAAATGGGAAGTTTAAGATAGGTATTCGCATTGCAGCCGAAGAAGAGCCGAAATTTGAATTTTACACATCGCGCTTGGGCATAGGCTACAAGAACATTGTGCCTTTTTACAGAAAACAGATACATGAGAACAAGAATGTAGAGCTTAAGATGCTTCACTTCTTTATCAATACAGGTATAAGGGATACTTCGTATTACTGGAACGAGCTTTTGAAATGTTTGAAAGTATATATTGCGCTTAAAAAAGAGTGCCCGTCTTTAGACAGCCTTAATATTGGCGGCGGTTTCCCTATCAAAAACTCACTGGCATTTGAGTATGATTACCAGTATATGATTGATGAGATAATCAACCAGATAAAAATTGCCTGTGAAGAAGCTGAAGTTGACGTACCACATATATTTACCGAGTTTGGTTCGTTTACGGTAGGCGAAAGCGGCGGTGCTATATACCAGGTGCTGTACCAGAAGCAGCAGAACGACAGGGAAAAGTGGAACATGATCGATTCTTCTTTCATCACCACACTGCCTGATACCTTGGCAATAAACAAGCGATTTATCATGCTGGCCATAAACCGCTGGAACGATTCGTATGAAAGGGTACTGCTTGGAGGGCTTACATGCGACAGTGATGACTACTACAACTCTGAGCAGAACATGAACGCTATATACCTGCCAAAGTACAACAAGGAGAAGCCCTTATATATAGGCTTTTTCAATACAGGTGCTTACCAGGAAACCATAGGCGGTTACGGCGGGCTGCACCACTGCCTTATCCCGCAGCCGAAGCATATATTGATTGACCGTGATGAAAATGGCATTATAGCTACCGAGGTATTTTCAGAACAACAAAAAGCTGAAGATGTTCTTAAAATTCTGGGTTACGACAAAAAATAAATTATTTTTGAAATCTGAAATATAAAACGAAAATGAATAAAGGACCAATTAGCCAGTTTATAGAAAAGTACTACCTGCACTTTAATGCAGCAGCATTGGTTGATGCTGCCAAAGCATATGAAGAACAGCTTAAAGGTGGTTCTAAAATGATGGTGACACTGGCAGGGGCCATGAGTACGGCAGAGCTTGGAAAGATTTTTGCCGAAATGATACGTCAGGATAAAGTACAGATTATTTCTTGTACAGGTGCCAACCTTGAAGAAGACATAATGAACCTTGTAGCCCACTCACATTATGAAAGGGTGCCTAACTACAGGGATTTGACACCACAACAGGAGTGGGATTTGCTTGAAAGGGGCCTTAACAGGGTTACAGATACCTGTATTCCTGAAGAAGAGGCTTTCCGCCGCCTGCAGAAACACGTTCATAAAATATGGAAAGATGCTGATGATAAAGGCGAACGCTATTTCCCGCATGAGTTCATGTATAAAATGCTTCTGTCAGGTGTTCTTGAAGAATATTATGAAATTGACCTGAAAGACAGCTGGATGTATGCCGCAGCGGAAAAGAACCTGCCGATGGTTGTGCCGGGCTGGGAAGACAGCACAATGGGTAACATTTTCGCTTCTTATGTTATAAAAGGTGAAATTAAGGCTTCAACCATGAAATCAGGTATTGAATATATGGCATTCCTGGCAGACTGGTACAGGAGCAACTGCGACAGCGGTATCGGGTTCTTCCAGATTGGCGGTGGTATTGCAGGAGATTTTCCTATATGCGTAGTACCTATGCTTTACCAGGACCTTGAAATGCATGAGATACCTTTCTGGAGCTATTTCTGCCAGATATCAGATTCAACTACAAGTTACGGTTCTTACTCCGGAGCGGTACCAAATGAAAAGATTACATGGGGTAAACTTGACATTAATACTCCTAAATTTATTATAGAATCGGATGCTACAATAGTTGCACCTCTTATATTTGCATACCTGTTAGACCTATAGAATACACACACAGAAAAATGAAAAGAGTTATAGTTGACTACGCAAAATTAACAAACGAAATTCTGACGCTACTGGTCGAGAAATTTCCTGAAGGATATGATGACTCCAACATAATCCGATTTAAGAATGCAAAGAATGAAACCATTGAAGCAGTAGAGGTGCGTACTGAAGACACCATTTATCTTGTAAAAGTAAGCACTAAGCTGGCTGACAGGATAGAAAACTTTGACGATGACGATATGGTTGACGAGCCGGCAGATGACCTGGATGCATTGAAAGACCTTGAGATAGCTGATGATGCTGATGACGAAGTGGATGAAACTGAAGATGTAGCCGATGTAGCTGACGAAGGTGAAGAAGGCGAAGAAGCTGAAGAAGACTAATTCCAACATAATATTAAAGAACTCTTAATAGGGTTCTTTTTTTTATATCTATACTGTACTTTTAAATAAAAATTTATCTACAAATGAAAATTTGCACTTTGTTACTTGCGGCACTATTATTTGTTTCATGTAAAAAAGAAACAGAGAATAAAGTTGAGGCTGTAAAAGATACTATTGTAAAAAGGACTGAAGCTGTGCTACCGGTAAATGACAGCATGTGCTTTTTAAAAGTTATTAGCAGGGACAGCATAGTGATAAAAGCCAGGAAATATGGCGACAGTATTTCAGGTATCTTTAAATGGAATCCTTATGAGAAAGACAAAAAAACAAATACTTTCAGGGGGCATCTTGTAGGCAATACAGTAACCGCAATTGGTACTACTTCTGCTGAGGGTATGATATATAAAGAAGAACTTATATTTACATTAACAGATACATCTGCCACAGTTATGATGGGAGAAATGATTGAAGGAGATGACGGAACCTGGATGTACAAAAATAAAAATATGGCTTCTGACCAGGTACTTTCAAAAGTATCATGTAACTAAAAAGCGGCAGTAATCTTGCCGCTTTTTATAGATATCTTTCTTTAAAAATTTTTATATGGTGGTTTTGGTGGCCAATCATTACAAATCCTAAAGCCCTTACCGACAGAGTGTAGCCAGATGCTACTCCTGTCTTCATCATATCTTCGGGCCTAAATGATTTAAAAAGTGCAATATTGCTTTGCCTCACCAGCGAAAATTCAGTGAGCAGATCCTGTATGCTTCGTCGGTCAGCTGCAGCGCCCGGAACATACTCATCCTGATCATAGCCAGGCAATTCTGTTTTATCATTTCGCGAAAAGCGGAGTGCGCGGTAAGCAAATATTCGTTCAGCATCAATTATATGCTGAAGGATATCTTTAATAGTCCATTTTCCTTCGGCATACCTATACTCAAATTTATCCATTGGTATCTCCCGTACAAAATGGATAAGGTTGTGAAGGCTAACCTCCAGTTCTTCAATAAGGCTCCATGTATCATCTACCAAGGCAAGATAGCCGGCCTGGTACGGAGCATACTCTGTAATTTCTAAATCTTTAATATTCATTTAAATTAAGCAGAATTCCTGCTGGCATTTATATTCCCAAAAAGGGATCTTGTTACTATTTTCTCATAGGTTTCTAATAAGGCTTCATCCTCTTCGCCCCTGTTCATCAGCCTTATTTTTTGCAATGCATACTGCTGTATGGTAAGCAAAGGTAATACAATATGCTCCCGGAGCTTTATAGAAGCATAACTGTCGGGATAATTTTCCATCAGTTCTCTATATCCTGTCACTTTCAGCAAAAGCCGCTTAGTCTCAAGGTATTCATTGTATATGATTTCCCAGAAAGCACCAAACTCTTCATCATCCTTCATGTAAGCCGTCAATGGAAAAAACGATTTACTTAGCGACATCATACTGTTTTCAACAAGCGTACGGAAAAACAATGACTGCTCGTACAGCTCCAGTACTTTATCCCAATTACCATTTTGCTCAAAATGACCAAGCGCATGCCCAAAGCCATAAAAACCCGGAACATTTTGCTTTAACTGGCTCCATGAACCCACAAAAGGTATGGCCCTCAGGTCATTAAAATCCAGCTCTTTGGATTTACTCCTTTTAGAAGGCCTGCTCCCTATGTTGGTTTTAGCATAATAGTTCAGCGTGCTCATCTTGTCCAGATACGGAACAAATTTAGGATGATTTTTAAAATCAGTATATTTTTGATAGCTCAATTGTGCCATAGTTTCCAATACTTCCCTTTGCCCTGCTGTCAGCTGTTTTTTATCTTTATTAAAAACGCCGTTAGTTATGCCGGCGCTAAGCATGTTCTCCAAGTTAAAGCGGCAGGTATCAGCAGTACCAAAATTTGAGCTGATGGTTTGGCCCTGTATGGTTATTTGTATCTCATTATTTTCTATAGATGGCCCCAAAGACGCATAAAATTTATGGGTTTTGCCCCCACCCCTTGCCGGCGGACCTCCGCGGCCATCAAAAAAAACTACTTTAATGCCATATTCGCGTGCAATGGATGTAAGCTCCTCTTTTGCTTTATAAATGCTCCAATTGGCCATTAAGTAACCACCATCTTTTGTCCCGTCAGAAAAGCCAAGCATAATGGTTTGCTTATCGCCTCTGAGTTTTAAATGTGCTGCATACTTTTCATTGGTGTACAATACCCTCATAATATCCTTTGCTGCAACAAGGTCATCAACGGTTTCAAATAAAGGCACCATATCAACAGTTGGGTTTTCCCATCCTGTTAATTCAAACATAGCCAATAGTTCCATGATATTCAGGGCACTTTCGGTATTGCTGATTATATACCTGTTAGCGCTC
>JAEWKB010000106.1 GCA_023386255.1 Bacteroidota bacterium | reverse complement strand
GCTGTGGTGGGTGCATTAATAGGTATTGGCATAGCTTATACAAAATATATAAAACAATCTGCCGTACCTGCACAGGACAGTGAAATTAAAGGCTTAACTAAAGTATTATATAATAAGTTCTATGTTGATGAGCTGTACATGGCTGTTATTGTAAAACCGATATATGCCGTTGGTGCTTTCTTTAAGAATGTTACTGAAGCTGCCTTTTCGGGCGCTATATATGGCCTGGGCAAACTGGCTAATATGCTGGGTGCTGAAGGTAAGACACTGCAAAACGGAAGCATCGGTTTCTACCTTATGAGCTTTGTGGTTGGTGTATGTTGCATCATAGTTTATATTTTTCTAAAATAATCCATACCTGATGAATGTATCAATAATACTCATTATCTTATTAATTTGGGCAATAGCAACCTATTTTGCCGGAGATAAATGGGCATCTAAAGTGGCGTTGCTGTTTAGCACTGTGGCATTTGCGGCAACGGTTTTCGTAACGTACAGCTACACTAACAATGAGCCGGTAAGTTTTCTATACCACTGGCTTAAAGCACCTAGTATCTGGCTTGCTTTCCAGGCAGACGGCCTTTCGCTGTCAATGCTATTATTAACAACAGCATTGACCCCTATAATCATATTTTCATCATTTGGAAATAGCTATTCAAATTCAAAAAGCCTGTATGCGCTGATACTTTTCATGGCATTTGCCATGGCCGGTACTTTCCTTAGCGTTGACGGGTTTATATATTATATTTTCTGGGAATTAGCTTTAATCCCTATTTATTTCATCGCGCTTATATGGGGTGGCGGCAATGCCGAAAGCAGGAAAAAAGCAGTGGTAAAATTCTTTATCTACACCTTTGCGGGCTCGCTGTTCATGCTGCTATCATTCATTTACCTGTACCAAAAAACAGGCTCATTCCTAAATATTCACTTATATAAAGCGTTCCTGTCGCCAACCGAGCAGACTTTAGTGTTCCTGGGCTTCTTCCTTGCGTATGCTATTAAGATCCCGATCATACCATTCCATACATGGCAGGCAAAAGTGTACCAGAAAGCACCCGCTATAGGTACTATGCTGCTATCGGGTATCATGCTGAAAATGGCCATATACAGTATTGTAAGGTGGCAGTTGCCTATAGCGCCGCTTGCTGCTAAAAAATACATGTTTATATACGTGGGCTTATGTGTGGCAGGTGTTATTTACGGTTCTATCCTTGCGCTGAAGCAAAAAAATATCAAGAGGCTTTTAGCTTATTCATCACTGGCACACGTTGGGCTTATAGCTGCAGGTACATACACGCTCACCCTTGACGGGCTTCGCGGTGCGTTCCTGCAAATGATCGCTCACGGATTTGTAGTAGTAGGTTTATTCTTTGCCGCAGAAGTGATAGAAAGGCGTTTCGGCACACAAAAGATAAGCGAGATGGGTGGCATAAGGAGCCAGTCACCAAAGTTTACCTCTATGTTTATGATACTGGTATTGGCATCGGTTGCTTTACCCGGAACTTTTAACTTTATAGGTGAGTTTGAATTACTGTACAGCCTTTCGCAGATAAACATTTGGGTTGCTGTATTGGGAGGAACAACTATTATACTTGGCGCTTTCTACATGCTGAAGATGTTCCAGAAGGTAATGCTGGGTGAGCAGAATGTAAAAGTATTTGCTGATGTAACCTTTAAAGAAGGTGTAGTGTTTATAGCCATAATTACCGTACTGCTGTTCTTTGGGCTTTACCCGAAACCTATTGTTGACTTTATAACGCCAGAGCTGAAAAGCATCATGCCACACATAAACCGATTTAACTATATCCGATAACATGAATACATTAATAGCTATAACAGGATTAGGGATCATATGCCTTGTAGCTGAAATTTTTAATTTCAGGAAAGCCATTGTGCCGGTTACTGTTATTGGTTTGCTGGCCGTACTGGCTATGCCCTATTTAAACATACCTGATGCGGGCAATTTCAACAACATGATAGTAACCGATAGTTACGGGAGCGCTTTTAGCATGCTGTTTATTGTACTTACCATATTCCTGATTGCCCTTACTCCTGATTTCCATAGTGAATACAAACCTAAAATATCAGATTTTGTTGCTATAAAGCTATTCCTGCTTACCGGTGCCATTGCTATGGTATCGTTTGGTAACCTTGCTATGTTCTTCCTTGGTATTGAGATATTATCTATAGCACTATATGTACTGGCTGCAAGCAGGCCTAAAGACATAAAAAGTAATGAAGCTGGGATGAAATATTTCCTGATGGGTTCATTTGCTTCGGGTATTATCCTTTTCGGTATTGCACTTATTTACGGAGCAACAGGCTCGTTTGACACCGCCGAAATATACAAGTTGGCCACCAATAGCGAGTTCGGTTTAAGGGAAAACCTACCTAACTGGTTCTTTATCGGGATGGTGCTGCTTACTATAGGGCTGCTGTTTAAAATAGCAGCTGTGCCGTTCCACTTTTGGGCGCCCGATGTTTACGAAGGTTCACCCGCGCTTACTACCGCTACCATGAGCACATTGGCTAAGGTAGCCGCTATGGCAGCTTTCTTTAAACTGATGCGCAGCATGAACTTCCAGGTGGTTGGCTCTTATATCACTGTGTTGAGCATTGTAGCCATACTTTCAATGACCATAGGAAACCTCTTGGCATTAAAGCAGAATAATGTAAAGCGTATGCTTGCTTTTTCGGGTATATCGCATGCAGGCTACATGCTTATGGTATTTTATAATCCGCCTGCAACAGCCGATATACTGTTTTATTATGCCGCCGCCTATGCCCTTGCAGGTATTGCAGCTTTTGCGGTAGTGCTTTATGTGTCGAAAAATACCAACGGTGAAGATATCTTTAACTTCAACGGCCTCGGCAAAACCAATCCGTTAATGGCCGCGATATTAACTTTATCACTATTGTCTATGGGTGGTATCCCAATTCTTTCAGGATTTTTCGGTAAGTTCTTCCTGTTTAATGAAGTAATCCACACCAACCATATTGCAATTGTTATAGTAGCAGTTATAAACTCCATCATAAGCATTGGCTACTACTTTAAGCTGATACTGGCTATGTACACCAAAGAAAGTACAGAAAAAATGCAACCGGTGCCTTTTGCTTATGGGGCAGTAGCGCTGCTGGCAATCCTCCTTAACATTGCAATGGGGCTTTATCCTTCGTGCTTGTTAGACCTCCTATAAATCAAAAATATTTATACCACCTTTTTCAGGTGGTATTTTTTTATCAATTTTATAAGAATATTTTCTTATAATTTCTTCTTCTGTTTTATCTTTGCAGTATGTATGCCCTTATTGACTGCAATAATTTCTATGTGTCCTGCGAGCGGGTTTTCCAGCCCCACCTGCACAATAAGCCTGTCGTGGTATTATCTAACAATGACGGTTGCATTATATCGCGCAGTGATGAAGCAAAAGAGTTGGGTATAGGTATGGCCGTACCCGAATTTAAGATACGGCCACTACTTAAGGAACATGATGTAAAAGTTTTTTCATCAAACTATGCATTGTATGGCGATATGAGCCACAGGCTTATGGAGACAATGCGACTGTTTACCCCCAACGTGGAAGTTTATAGCATTGATGAAGCTTTTCTTGATTTTACCGGTGTTAGTATAGATAACTTTTACAGTTGCGGCATGGAAATGAAAACCCGCGCATGGAAATGGCTCAGTCTACCTATAGGTGTAGGTATTGCTCCCACACGTGTATTGGCTAAAGCAGCAAACTATATCGCAAAAAGGTATCAGGACCACACCAAAGGTGTATATGTTATAGATACTGAAGAAAAGCGTATTAAGGCACTAAAATGGCTAAAGATTGGAGATGTATGGGGCATAGGCTACAGGATGGCAAGAAAACTAAAAGCAAAAAATATTCATACAGCCTATGATTTTGTTCAGCCGCATGCAGAAGGCTGGATCAGAAAAGAATGGGGGGTGGTTGGGTTACGTATAAAGTATGAACTGGAAGGAAAATCAATTTTGGGCCCCGATCCAATAGACATTGATAAAAAAAGCATCGCGACTACAAGAAGTTTTCCCAGCCAATTAACCGACTACGACCTGATACGGGAACGGGTTTCCACTTTTGCTACCGTTACTGCCGAAAAATTGCGAAAACAAAAGTCCTGCTGCCACAACATAATTGTTATGCTGGTTGCCGATAAGCATAGCATAGATAACCCGCGCTACCACTACAGCAGTGCTATGGCTTTGCCATATGCCACTAACTCTGCGCTTACTATAAGCAATACTGCTCTACAGCTGCTTAAGAACATGCTGCTAAATACAGATACCATAAAATTTAAAAAAGCGGGGGTTATAGTTACAGATCTTATTCCGCAGGATGCCAGGCAGTTCAATTTATTTTTAGATGAAAATCCGAAGCATCTGGCACTCATGAAAGCTATGGACAAAGTTAACATGAAAATGGGAAGACGAATGATACGGCTGGGGGCGCAGGCAAAAAAAACATGGGATATGAAGCAAAATATGCTCTCTCCCCGCTATACCACTAACTTTAAGGAATTACTTGTCGTAAAATGCGAGGAATAGGCCATAATAGCAATATTACAGTTGAAGTTCCCGATTATGGCAGGAACTATATACCCTATATAGATATTGGCGTTTCGGCAGGATTTGCCTCTCCGGCACAGGATTTTATGGAAGTTAGAGTAGACCTGAATGAGGAACTATCCCAAAATAAAACAACTACATTCTACATTCGTGTCTCGGGAAATTCAATGATTAATGCCGGTATTGATGACGGCGACCTACTGGTAGTAGACCGCAGCCTGGAACCTGCCGACGGAAAAGTAGCCATTTGCCTTATTGATGGTGAGTTTACTGTTAAACGGCTAAAACGTGACACCGGCTGCCTGTACCTTATGCCGGAAAATCCTGCCTTCGCACCTATTAAGGTTTCCGAAGAAAACCAGTTCACGGTTTGGGGGATTGTTACGTATGTAATAAAACCGCTTTAATCCCTTAATTAAAATTATTCTAAATAAAATTACAGCTTCGCTTTCACTGGTTAAAAATAATTTTTAAGTTTGTACTTATTTAGATTAAGTAAAAACAACATCATTAACCAAATGAAAAATCTTATCGCAATCCTGGCTGTACTA
>JAEWKB010000071.1 GCA_023386255.1 Bacteroidota bacterium | reverse complement strand
ACGAGAACACCGGCTGCTTTATAGCATAACCTTTCAGCTGAGGGTTGAAATTAAAGTCGGTTACCTTCTTCTCGCCCAGCATAACTTTAGTGGCATAATTTACATATGGCTCACCATAAGCTTTGGCAATGAACGGCACCGTACGTGATGCCCTTGGGTTAGCCTCGATAATATAAACCGTATCATCTTTTATGGCGAACTGAATATTGATAAGCCCCACCGTTTTCAATGCAAGGGCTATCTTCTTCGTGTGGTCTTTTATCTGCTGCATTACAAACTCGCCCAGGTTGAACGGCGGCAATGTAGCATTACTATCACCTGAGTGCACCCCGCACGGCTCAATGTGCTCCATGATACCGATGATGTACACATTCTCGCCGTCACAAATTGCATCAGCTTCGGCTTCAATAGCGCCATCAAGGTAATGGTCCAGCAGCAGCTTGTTGCCAGGTATGTTCTTAAGCAGGTCAATTACGTGCTCCTCCAGCTCCTGCTTGTTGATTACGATCTTCATGCCCTGACCGCCCAGTACGTAGCTTGGCCTTACCAACAGCGGGAAATCAAGCTGGTCCGCAAGTTTGCTTGCTTCCTCGGCACTTTCGGCCACCCCAAATTTTGGGAACGGTATGTGCAGTTCCGACAGCAGTTCGCTAAAGCGGCCCCTGTCTTCAGCAAGGTCTAGCGCATCAAAGCTTGTCCCTAATATCTTAATGCCATACCTGTCGAGCTTTTCAGCCAGTTTAAGCGCCGTTTGGCCTCCAAGCTGCACAATCACTCCTTCGGGTTTTTCGTGGCGTATAATGTCATATATATGCTCCCAGAATACCGGCTCAAAATACAGTTTATCGGCGGTATCAAAATCGGTTGATACCGTTTCAGGGTTACAGTTTATCATGATGGTTTCATAACCACATTCAGAAGCGGCAAGCACACCATGCACGCAGGAGTAGTCAAACTCTATCCCCTGGCCTATCCTGTTAGGGCCCGAACCCAATACCACCACCTTTTTCTTATCAGTTACGATACTTTCATTATGAACATAGCGTGTACCGTCAGCCTTTTCAATCTCAGCCTCAAATGTTGAGTAGTAATAAGGTGTTTTCGCCTCAAACTCGGCCGCGCAGGTATCTACCAGCTTGTACACGCGCTTTATGCCCATTTCCTCACGCTTGTTGTACACCTGGCTCTCCAGGCACTGCATCATGTGTGCAATCTGCCTGTCGGCAAAACCTTTTTGCTTGGCCTCCAGCAGCAGTTCTTTCGGAAGCGTATCAATAGTGAAGGTCGAAATCTCCTTCTCCAGCGCATACAACTCCTCATACTGCTTCAGGAACCACATGTCTATCTTCGTTATCTCATGGATGCGGCTCAGCGGGATACCCATCTGTATCGCATCATATATTACAAACACCCTGTCCCAGCTGGCGTGGGTAAGCTTGTCAATTATCTGTTCGTAATTCTTGTAACCTTTCCCGTCAGCGCCAAGCCCGTTGCGCTTAATTTCAAGCGACTGCGTAGCCTTGTGAAGCGCTTCCTGGAACGAACGGCCTATACCCATAACCTCACCTACCGATTTCATCTGGAGGCCAAGCGTACGGTCAGCACCCTCAAACTTGTCAAAGTTCCAGCGCGGTATTTTTACAATAACATAATCAAGCGTTGGCTCAAATAAAGCCGATGTAGATTTGGTTATCTGATTCTGCAGTTCATCAAGGTTATAGCCCAATGCAAGCTTAGATGCAATCTTTGCAATAGGGTAACCTGTAGCTTTTGAGGCCAGCGCCGATGAGCGCGATACCCTCGGGTTTATCTCAATGGCTACAATGTCTTCTTTTTCATCGGGACTTACCGCAAACTGTACGTTACATCCCCCGGCAAAGTTGCCTATGCTGCGCATCATTTTTATGGCCATGTCGCGCATTTTTTGGAACGTGCGGTCGCTTAGTGTCATGGCAGGGGCAACGGTTATACTGTCGCCGGTATGGATACCCATCGGATCCATGTTCTCAATAGAACAGATGATTACCACGTTATCATTCTTATCACGAAGCAGCTCCAGCTCATATTCTTTCCATCCGAACAGCGCCTTGTCAATAAGCACTTCATGTATCGGCGAAGCCTCGAGGCCGCGGGTAAGAAGCTCATCAAAATCTTCTTTCCTGTGTACAAAAGCTGCGCCGGTACCGCCCAGCGTGAACGACGGGCGAATAACCAGCGGAAATCCAAATTCCTGCGCGATCTCTTTCCCTTTCAGGAACGAGTTGGCTGTTTTGGCCGGAGCGGCGGGTATCTCTATACGTTCAAGAAGCTGCTTGAACTGCTCCCTGTCTTCAGTAATGTTTATGGCATTAATGTCTACTCCTATCAGCCTCACGTTAAAGTCGGCCCAAATGCCTTTTTCATCAGCTTCAAGGCAAAGGTTAAGCGCGGTTTGGCCACCCATGGTTGGCAATACGGCATCAATGTTGGGGTGCGCTTTTAAAATCTCGATGATAGATTTTGTGGTAAGCGGCTTCAGGTAAACATGGTCGGCCATGCTTGGGTCGGTCATAATGGTTGCGGGGTTGCTGTTAATAAGTATAACCTCGATACCTTCTTCCCTCAGTGAACGTGCCGCCTGTGATCCGGCATAATCAAATTCGCAGGCCTGGCCTATAACAATAGGCCCTGAGCCTATTATGAGTACGCATTTAATAGATGTGTCTTTTGGCATTGTGTTGTTGTAGTTGTTGTGTTAGTAGCCTGCACCGGGCAGGGTTATGCAAAATTATTATTTAATCTTTAAAAAAATCCGCCACGGCGGCGGGTATTATCAAGGCGTTATCAACAGGATATAAAAAAAGGCGTTACCCAAACAAGTAACACCTTTATATATTGTAAATGCAAAACATTATTTCTTATGCCTTGGTTCGCTTGAAACAGTTAGTTTATGCCTTCCTTTAGCTCTCCTGCGAGCAAGCACTTTTCTTCCGTTGGCAGTAGCCATTCTATCCATAAAGCCGTGCTTATTTCTTCTTTTTCTTTTCGATGGTTGAAACGTTCTCTTACTCATTACTTTGTATCTTTAAATCTTTAATGAAATATCTTAATTGGAAGCTATCGGAATGGCTATTCCAAAACCGAGTGCAAATATACAAAGCTTTTTTTTCCGTACAAGAGGTTTTTCAAAAATATTTTTAATTGATTTTATTACCTTTGCGGTCCAAAATTACAACTTATCATGTTCAATAAAAATATAAAACTGGTACTTTTTGTACTGGTAGTGGCAACAGCTGTATGGCAATTTACCGAGGGCAACATAGGAAACGGCATATTCCTGCTGCTGTTCTCGCTTATATTTGTGCTGCTGTACTTTAAGAACGAATTTATCATCCTGGCATTCCTGCGCCTGCGCAAACAGGATTTTGAAGGCGCAAAAAAATGGCTGGACAAAATAAATAATCCTGAAACGGCACTGGTACGCAAGCAGCAGGGCTACTATAACTACCTTAATGGTCTTATGGTATCGCAAACCAACCTGAGCGCGGCAGAGAAATATTTTAAAAAGGCGGTTGAGCTTGGACTGAATATGGATGCCGACATGGCCATGACTAAACTAAACCTTGCCGGTATTGCCATGACAAAGAACCGCAAGATGGAAGCCGAGAAACTGCTGGCTGAAGCTAAGAAACTGGACAAGCAGGGAATGCTGAAAGAGCAGATAACCATGATGAAGCAGCAGCTGAAAAAAGGCCCGCAGGTACAAATGAGAAGATATTAATGAGAACCGCCTAATGAGGCGGTTTTTTTATTATGTTTGGGTATGAAAAAACTCATCACCTTATTCTTTTTCTTCACCTCACTTATCAATTATAGTCAGGAAAAAGCTTTTGTGCTTACAGTAAATGATGAAAATAAAATGAAGGAAGAACTTTTAAAGATCATTCCTGAAAATGAAACCCTGCTTACGTTTGAAGTGGGGAGAGCTACTCCACGGAATATCCTTGACGTAATTGCAGTAACCGAAACACAAGATCCCGAAGCAAACCGAATTATATATTTATTTAGAGGTGAAGGTAAAAACACCTTTTTGCTTCATTCTAAAAATCCTAACATCATTGAGTGTGCCCAATGTGGTGGCGCCGGTGTGGGTGACCCGTTTCAGGGTATCGACATCGTTAAGAACGGATTCAACATTTATATTATGTATGGCGCCTGTGTGAAAGACAGTATTACAATATCATTTACTTACAACACAAAGAAAAACAATTGGTTTTTATCTGAGAAAATAAGAAGTACGGCATATTGTAATGAAGTAAACAAAGACGGTTCTGTAAAAGTTGAAACAAAAAAAGAACAACAAAAAGATTATGGAAAAATATTGTTTACTGAATACTAACAATACATAAAGATGTAAAATATTTATTACACTTTCTTCTCAACATATTTTATAATTCATTAATTTTCAGGGTTGAACATAAAGCTCCGGACCATGAAAAAGCTTTTTACCCTCCTGCTGCTTTGTGCCTGCAGCCTGCTGCACAGCCAGGAACGCGCCACTGTTATTACCTATGATATTGATAATTTCTGGCAGGCATATGACAAGATAGTAACCACCAACAACCCCGAAGAACAGCACCGCTACCTGAAAACGCTTTTCCTGGATAAAGGTACTCCCGGGCTTGAAGGTATTATGGAAGCCCGTAACTACACCGCACAAGAATACCTTGATGCCATAAAGAACTACCCTAAGTTCTGGCAATCGGTGCGACCCAATACCTATAGAGCCAAAGACTTAGCTAAAGAGATAGACGCCGGCGTACTGAAACTGAAAGGCCTCTACCCCGAACTGAAGCCCGCTCCCGTTTATTTTACTATTGGCGCCATGCGTACCGGCGGCACCGTTCGCAACGGCATTGTACTTATAGGCAGCGAAATGGCACTGAGCGACAAGAACACCGTAAGCAGCGAGATACCGGGCGACCTGGGCGCAGGCAGGCGCGTGTACTTTGACTCTAACCCTATTAACGATGTGGTGATGCTGAACATACATGAGTATGTGCACACCCAGCAGAAAGACATTGTGCACAATCTGCTGTCAGAAGTGATATATGAAGGTGTGGCTGAGTTTGTATCGGTCAAGGCTATGGAGCAGCCTTCGTCTACACCGGCGGTGCATTTCGGGAAGAAGAACCCCGGAGTAAAGAAAAAGTTCGAAGAGGAAATGTTCAACTACCGCACGCAGGGCAAGTGGCTGTGGAGCGATGTGCGTAATGAGTTCAACATGCGCGACCTGGGGTACTATGTTGGCTATGCGCTTTGTGAGAAATATTATAATGATGCCACGGACAAAAAAGCCGCCATAAAGAAAATGATAGAGCTGGATTATACCAATGAAGCCGAAATTGAAGCCTTTGTTGACGGTACCAAATTCTTTTCGGCACCGCTGGAGGAGCTGTACTGGAGGTATGAAGCTTCAAGGCCTACAGTGGCAAAGGTATCGGGCTTAGAGTATGGCAGCTCCACGATAGCG
>JAEWKB010000065.1 GCA_023386255.1 Bacteroidota bacterium | reverse complement strand
GTATGTGGCTGTGAAGAGTTTAGGAGATTTGGTGTAAAAAAGTTAAATAATTGCTTGCAGAAAAGCATTGCTTAACTTACATTTGCACTCGCAAAACAAATGGTGATTGTAGCTCAGTTGGTTAGAGCGTCGGATTGTGGTTCCGAAGGTCGGGGGTTCGAGACCCCTCATTCACCCTTAAACTTGGAAACCCTTCAGAAACATCTGAAGGGTTTTTTATTGTAGTATTTGTAAATGTTAAAGCTTTTATTATATTAGCCACAACCAATAAAACAAATACAACATGAAAAAAATCTTTACTATGGCTGCGCTTGCTTTAAGCGCTATGGCCTGGGCACAGGATGACGCATCTGAGCCGGCCAAGAATGACAATCCGCACACATTTTCGGTTAACGCTATGTTGAATGACCCAAGCCAGATAGGGTTATCTTATGAATTTTCAGGGCTTACGCTTGATCCTAAGAAGAGTACTAATGTAGTGAACATGTCTTACGGGCTTATGAACTATGAAGTGGGAGGGCTGGATGTTGATGGTAATGGTTTTGCTATTGAATTCGGGCATAAATCGTACTACAGCAAGTCAACTCCTTTCGCAGGTTTTTACACTGCCAATTATCTTTCCTATGGAAATATAAAATTTGATGATAACATTGGAGGTTTTGATTTTGACGGAACTTACAGTTACTTTTCATTCTTCAGCCCTGAGTTAGGTTACAAAATAAAACTCGGAGGTTTTACTATTGATCCTTTTATTGGTGTTATGTGGAAAATAGAAATAAAAGGTAAAGGTGATATTGATAACAAGCATGTTGATGAGTGGGCACCAAGGGCGGGAGTTAAGGTAGGATACAACTTTTAAAATTAAAAAAGCCCCGAAAGGGGCTTTTACTTTAATAACAATCCGCCTGCAATACCTGCTACCAGCCATAAGTACCACTTTTTGTACCAGGGTTCGGGCACAACAACCTCTGCCGACTTAATAGCAGAGATAGTAATATGTGGATTAGTAGTTGTTATATCTGTGGTAAGGGTTTGCCTTCCTAGCAGCCATTTTCTTTTGAATCCCGTAATGACTGTGGTTTCTGTCCAAGTAGTAAATGGTGATATTATAAGACTGTCACTGGTAACTTTATAACCGAGGCTGTACCACTTACTGTGGAGCAGCCCTTTTTTTTCCCAAGCTGGCATCGTATCCATGCAAATTACCGGAGCATCAAACTTAACACCAATAGTGTCAAAATTTACAGCGCTGCGAAACTTTGTAACAGATTTTACTTTCGAAAATTCTGCGGTAAGTTGCTTAAGGGTGGCATCTTTATCAATTATCAGTTTCTTCAGTTGATTTTTTTCAAGTTGCAGGGTTTTAACCGACGCTGTCTCAGTATCGAGAAGGTTCCTGAAGTAAATAATACTGTCGGTGAGCGAGTCAATATTATATTTTGAATGTGCTCTCATTTCATTAGCTTTGCCACACTGGAATATCAATGCCAAAATCAGCAGGCAAATTACAGTAATGTAAACATAAGGTTTCATAGGTTTACCCATTTATAAATCTTACCATCTATAACCTCAGTAAAAATGTCTCCGGAATTATATTTTTGCTGAAGTGACTGCCAACTGTAGCCGAAGGTTTTTTCAAAATGTGGGTAATCGGGAAAAAATCTCCAGTCGCCACCCCAAACCCAGCCCATAGCTTTCAGGTGTTTGATAGCCTGCAGCCACTCCGGGCATCCGTTTACATCATTATCTTCTGTAAGGCTCCATGAAACTTCTTCAAAGCTTCCATTACAATCTTTATCAACCAGTACAGCAATATCGAAAGCGAGTCCATAATTATGTATTGATTGTCCGGCTTTGGCATTAGTAATTTTTGCGAGGCGCTTCCCGTTAAGATCATGAAGAAGAGTGCGGCCTTGCGCGAAAAGCAGGTTTTGCTCGTCAAAGTTTCTTAAAGTATGTGTAAACCGTAACCTTACATTTTTTCCAAATAGGCCATTGTTAATGTATTTATAAGCCTCAAGAGCTTCAGGCCGGACTTCAGGATGCAGTAATTTAATTCTGTTTACCGTTAGCTGATCCATTATTTTGATTCCTAATGTCTAAATCTTCATTAAATACTTGCAATTTTTTAATCCAGCCCAGAGGAGGAAAAACACCATTAGTAATTGCGCTCATATTCATAAAAGCACTGCCGGCGGGATAAAGTATAACTGTGAGGCGGGTTACAGTTTTTAAATAATCATATATAAGCGGAATATCTTTTAATGCAAAATGTATAATTTCAAATAAGATTGCAGAAGCAGCGCAAAGTGCAAGCTTTTGAAGTAAGCCATAGATATTTCTTTTAAATGTAAAGTCCTTTACTTTCAGCGCATGGTAAGCCGATCCAACAAAATGGTCTATAGCGATACAGGTTAACACTCCTACGATATATCCCTGATTTGAAATTGTCCAGTTTGAAACAAAATTTATTATCCATCCTAAAGATCCAAGGGGCAGCGCAATAATAGCAGCAGACTTTAACTTTAATAAAAAGCTGCCATTGTGAAGTATTATAAGGTTTTTCAGAAAAAATAGCTGTATAATCATTACATTTAGCCTAAGGGAAATATTGTTTCGTCTTAATAAATATGGTAATAGCTGTTAATATTGCTCCTGATGAAGTTACTGGTATTAAATTGGTCTGTTAGATAAATTACAATTTCCTGCATCGTCCCTAAGTGATAACTAATTAAGTTTACAGTGTGTACAACTCCTACTTTTAGTGTACGGGTTGAACTCAATAAGCTAGGAGGGGTAGTGCTACCATTAATTTTTATAGGATTTTTATTGTTTAGTATTAGTGTACTTCGGTTATTGGCTAAAGGATTGTTCACATCAACTAAATTAATTAGAGAATTTTGTTTTTGCGGGAGAAAAATTTCTCGTGGTGTTTGTGCTACTGGCGATATATTGCTATTTGTTATTACATTACAAATTGAATTCATCCTATTAAATATACTGCGATTATCATAAAACAAAGTGTAACCGGTTTGTGAATTTAATGCACCACCGGTATCTATAAATCCACAAGCTATATTGAGATTTTCTGAATATCCTACTCGAGTTACAATACCAACCAACGCTTTTTCACAATGCAATGTTTTAAAATATTCGTTAGAAGTTAATACTTCCAAATAGTCGTTGTTGCCATCAAAGCGAATAGCAGGCTTACCTTTTTCTGTTATAATTACTCCTGTACTTACAATTTGTGGTTGATTTGCATTCTGAGCCTGCGTCAGGTTTTGTCCATGATCACTTTGGTCATAGAAAGTAGTTACAAAAGCATCTCCCGACCCCGTAAATGCAAGCAATGCAGCACTATCAATTTTCCCGTTGCTAAAACCAATGTCTGTAACAGCATTATCCAATGAACGTCTTACACGAATACACGGCCCACTGTATAAAGAACTCAGTTTCCTTAACGACCAGGCGGCACCCACAGGGATTGGGCACTGGTCAAGCAGAGGTAGAGTCCGCAATCCGTTTATCATTCTCCTTATGCTCATAGTGTTTGTTGGATTAAATAATTGATATGATCGGCATCCAGATATACCATATAAATAAAATTGTTAACAGATGGTATGTAATCCTGGCTTCCCACATATTTCCTAAATACCGTCTCAAAGGCTGGAGCTGTAGCCGACTTATGAATCATCATGTTTGTTACCCCAAATTTTGCTCCCGTTACGTTAGCTGTTATGTTACCAACTACCGGTGTGGTAAGGGTTCCATAAATTCTATCTTGTGTAAAACTAACCACACTTCCCGTAGCGGCAGAGACTTCAATATTAAGTTTGGTTGCCAATGCCGGGACTGTAGGTGCTGAAGCATTGCCGGCTAAATCCCCAGCCAGCTGCACTTTTCCTTTTATAGCTGCGGTGGCATCAGGGAAAGTAAGGC
>JAEWKB010000056.1 GCA_023386255.1 Bacteroidota bacterium | reverse complement strand
ACCCTGCACCCCGCTACCACGCCCGCGATGCCGCCATTGTACTGGCACATTCGTTTGGAGCAAAGGTATTACTGGGTTCGGCTACGCCAAGTATTGAAACCTACTTCAACGTGAATAGCGGCAAGTATGGGTATGTGGAGCTGAAGGAGCGGTATGGCAATGTTATTCCGCCTGAAATAGTACTGGTCGACCTGAAAGACAAGTACAAACGCAAGCGCATGACGGGCCACTTTAGCGATGAGCTTATTGAGGCTATTTCTACAACTTTAGGTGAAGGCAAGCAGGTTATCCTGTTCCAAAACCGACGTGGTTATTCGCCGTGGGTGGAGTGCCTTACCTGTGGTCACGTACCGCAATGCCCCCAGTGTGATGTGAGCCTTACGTACTATAAATATAAGAATCAACTTCGTTGTCATTATTGCGGCTACAACATGGCTAAGCCCACACATTGCCATCAGTGCCATTCGGCAGATTTAGATACCAAAGGATTTGGCACAGAGCAGATAGAAATGGAGCTTAAGGAGCTGTTCCCTGACAAGAACTCGTGGCGTATGGATCAGGATACTACTCGTGGCAAATTTGGTTATGAGAAGATAATAGATGCGTTTAAGAACAGAGAGATAGATATACTGGTAGGTACCCAGATGCTTGCCAAAGGCCTGCATTTTGACAATGTGAGCCTGGTAGGGATATTGAATGCTGATAATATGCTGTACCAGCCCGACTTCAGGGCATTTGAGCGTGCGTACCAGATGATGGTACAGGTAGCTGGCAGGGCAGGGCGTAAGGGCGCCCGGGGTAAGGTTATGATACAAACTTACAACCCGCTGCACAATATCATCCGTCAGGTTACGGAGAATGATTATGACGGCATGTTCCGCGAGCAGCTGTATGAAAGGCATATTTATAAATACCCGCCATACTACAGGCTGGTGCGCCTCACCCTTAAGCACCGGGATTATGAAAAGCTGAAGGACGGTGCCATGTGGCTGTACAACGTACTGTCGCAGCAATTAAATGTACCTGTGCTGGGACCGGAAGAGCCCGCCATAAGCAGGATACGCAATGAGTTCATCCGGACCATTATGGTTAAGATACCGCAGGGCGGTACGCTTTCGGGCACCAAAAAAGCAATTGAGAAAATCCTGCACAGTTTTGATGCCGTGGTGCAATACAGGTCAATAAAAGTTTCTATAAATGCCGACCCTTATTAGGATCCGGGCTTATTAAGCGCCTTTGCCAGCTCCTCTTTTTTGTTGCGGCTAAGCGGAATTTTGGTAGTGCCAATTTCGGCAAACTTGCTGTTAAAGCGCTGTACCTTGTTAATGTTTACAATGAACGATTTGTGCACCCGGAGAAAACGTTCTTTAGGTAACTCATTCTCAAAAGATTTCATGGTGCTTAATACCAGGTGGTTCTCTTCTTCGGTAATTATTTTTACATAATCGCCAAAAGCCTCAATCCAGTTGATTTTCGAAATAAAAACCTTAAAATTCTTGAGGTTGCTTTTCACGAAGATAAATTCTCCGTCATCTTCAGGGCCTTCTTTTTTCATCTGGTGCAGGTCAATTGCCTTTTGCACCGCTTTATTAAAGCGCTCTTTGGTTAAGGGTTTGTGCAGATAATCAATGGCTGCATAATCAAATGCTTTAAGGGCATAATCTGATTTTGCGGAAACAAAAATGATCTGCGGCCGGGTCTTAAGGCCGTCTAGCAGGTCGAAACCGCTTTGTACGGGCATTTCGATATCCAGGAAAAGCAGGTCAACCGGCTTGTGGAGGATACAATTGCGTGTTTCGGAAGCATTCGAGAAATCACCAACTAAGTTAAGGTCAGGATGTTCGTTAACCAGTTTGGCTAAGGTGATTCTCTGAATTGTGCTGTCGTCAACAACCACACAGTTAAGTTTCATTTTTAGGTAGTTTGTAAAAATTTAGCAAATAGTTTATGTTAGGATGTTTTACAAATATATAAAATTATTCAAATTTAGATTACCTTAACAAATGTAAAATAGCGCTTGCAGATTAAATAAAAATGATTATTTTTGCACCCAATTTTATAACAAATAAAAAGTATTAGTATGAATCATTATGAAACTGTTTTCATCTTGAATCCCGTTTTATCTGAAACCCAGGTAAAGGAAACAGTAAGCAAGTTCGAAGATTTTCTTACTTCAAGAGGGGCTAAGATGGTAGCTAAAGAGGACTGGGGCCTTAAAAAACTGGCCTATGAGATCCAGAACAAAAAGAGCGGTTTTTACACGCTTTTCCAATTTGAAGCTCCGGGAGAAATCCTTATCGCTTTCGAAACTGAATTCCGCAGGGATGAGCGCGTTATGCGTTTTCTAACTGTAAGCCTTGACAAGCACGCTATTTCATGGGCTGAAAGAAGAAGAGAAAAACTTAAAACCAAAGCGAACTAATTATGTCAACTATAGAGCAGTCAGCTAAAGGAAAAAAAGACGGGGATATCAGATATCTTACGCCTTTGAATATAGAAACGAACAAGCAGAAGAAATACTGCCGTTTCAAGAAATCAGGTATTAAATATGTAGATTACAAAGATCCTGATTTCCTTTTGAAATTTGTAAACGAGCAGGGTAAGATCCTTCCTCGTCGCCTTACCGGTACATCTCTTAAATTCCAGAGGAAAGTATCTGTAGCTGTTAAAAGGGCACGTCACTTAGCGTTAATGCCATATGTGGCTGATTTATTAAAATAAAAAGGAGGCAGTATTATGGAACTTATACTAAAACAAGACGTACAGGATTTAGGGTTTAAAGATGATATTGTTACAGTAAAGCCTGGTTATGGCCGTAACTATCTTATCCCTCAGGGTTTTGCTCATATTGCAACTCCAACAGCTAAAAAAGTATTGGCTGAGAACTTAAAGCAACGTGCTTTTAAAGAGCAGAAATTAGTAGATGATGCTAAAAAAACTGCTGAAGCTTTAAAAGCCCTTGAAATAAAAATTTCTGCTAAAGCAGGTGGCGAGAAACTATTTGGTTCTGTAACCAATAATGATATTGCTGAAGCTTTAGAAAAAGCAGGCCAGCCGATCGAGAAGAAGTTTATCACTTCAGGTATCGTAAAGCGTACAGGCAAGTACAACGCAAGCATCAGGCTACACCGTGATGTTATTGTTGAGCTTCCTTATGAAATTGTTGCTGAGCAGGCTGCACAGTAATTTACAGCAAAACACAGGAGCCCCGATATTTCGGGGCTTTTTTTATTTATGAGATGCTGAGGTACTAAGGCTCTAAGGTCCTAAGTTCCTCAGAACCTTAGAACCTCAGAACCTTAAAATGAAATACACAAGACTTACCAAAGAACAGTTTGAAGAGCTGCACCCGGAGTTCATCCGATTCCTGGCATCGCAGCAGATAGATAAAGCAGAGTGGGACAGAATAAAGGCTGAAAAGCCTGAAGTTGCTGAGCAGGAGCTGGACGTGTTCAGCGATCTGGTGTGGGATGGCGTGCTCGAAAAAGCTGAATGGCTGGAGCATTATTCCAAAAACCACATATTCCTTTTCAGGATGAATAAGGAAAATATGGAGAGCATCATTATACATGCCCATGGTGCCCCGGCCGATTTCCTTACCGAAGAAGGCCTGATGTGGCTTAATGAGAATATCTTCTCTAGTGAAGTGAACGTTACCCGCGGGCAAAAGCCATTTGGTGAAGACCGTAATGCTGAAATATTCAGCCTGATACAGCAGGGGGCTACCTTAAGCGACGGAACCTTATACAAGCAGCTGGAGGATATGTTTTAGGGGAAAGAGCTACTTAGCTACTGAGTTACTTAGCTGCGGAGGTTTTAGCAGTGATCTCCAATTTTGAGGCTGGAAGAATTTATTTGATTTGATTAAGTAAGAAAGTTGACCTATAGGTCAACTTTTCTTATTTTAGCGTGCAAACAAACAGTACATGGACATCCTTCAAAAGATAACCGAGCTTCGCGAGGAGCTCAATCAGCATAACTACAATTACTACATATTAGACGCGCCAACCATATCCGACCTTGAGTTCGACATAAAGTTGAAGGAGCTTCAGGAACTGGAGGCAAAGCACCCTGAATATTTTGATGAAGATTCGCCTACACAGCGCGTTGGTGGTGCCATAACCAAAAATTTCAATACGGTGCAGCACGAGTACCGCATGTACTCGCTGGACAATTCGTATTCAAAAGAAGAGCTGCTGGAGTGGGAGAAGCGCCTGCATCGTGGTTTGGGTACCGATAAGATAGAATATACCTGTGAATTGAAATATGACGGTGCCTCTATAAGTATTACCTATGAGAACGGAAGGCTGCTGCGTGCCGTAACCCGTGGTGATGGCTTTCAGGGAGATGAAGTAACGACCAATATAAAAACCATAAAAACTGTCCCCCTAAGAC
Organism: Bacteroidota bacterium; assembly: GCA_023386255.1. Lineage (GTDB taxonomy): Bacteria > Bacteroidota > Bacteroidia > Flavobacteriales > Flavobacteriaceae > Flavobacterium. The sequence continues at coordinate 2,784 of JAEWKB010000056.1, read as the reverse complement.
TTAAAGGAGATTATCCTGAAAAGTTCGAGATAAGGGGAGAGATCATCCTCCCGCTCGATGGCTTTGCCCGTATGAACCAGCAACTCCTTGAGGCGGGTGAGACACCGTACGCCAATCCGCGTAACACTGCTTCGGGAAGCTTAAAACTACAAGACAGTTCGCTGGTAGCCAAACGCCCGCTTGATTGCCTGCTGTATTCGCTGGTGGGAAACAACCTGCCGGTTAAAACACAATTTGAAGGTTTGGAAAAAGCAAGGCAGTGGGGTTTTAAAGTACCCAAAGAGGCACGGCTGGCGAAGAATGTTGAGGAGGTAATGGCGTTTATAGACTATTGGGACACGCACCGCCACGACCTGCCGTATGAAACTGATGGTGTAGTGGTAAAAGTAAATGATATTTACCAACAGGAAGAGCTTGGTTATACTGCAAAGTCGCCACGCTGGGCCATAGCGTATAAGTTTAAAGCGGAGAGGGTAAGCACACGCCTGCACAAAATAACCTATCAGGTTGGCCGAACGGGGGCCATAACGCCTGTTGCCAACCTTGAGCCGGTGCAGTTGGGCGGTACTACCGTTAAACGTGCATCCATTCACAATGCCGACCAGATTGAAAACCTTGACGTTCTTGAGGGTGACGAGGTTTTTGTTGAAAAAGGAGGTGAGATAATTCCAAAGATTATTGCGGTCGATTTTACTAAGCGTGACCCCGAGAGCATGCCAACTGTTTATATAACTCATTGCCCCGAATGCTTTGCAGAACTGGAACGAAAGGAAGGCGAGGCGCAGCATTATTGCCCAAACTACTATGGTTGTCCGCCACAGGTTATCGGGCGTATACAGCATTATATTTCGCGTAAAGCTATGGACATTGAAGGCTTGGGTGGGGAGACGGTTGCATTGCTTTATAACGCTGACCTGATAAAGAACTATGCAGACCTATACGAGCTTAAAAAGGAGCAGGTGGTACCTCTGGAGCGTATGGCTGATAAATCGGCTGAGAACCTGATCAACGGTATTGAGGCTTCAAAGCAGATTCCTTTTGAGCGGGTATTGTACGCTTTAGGAATCCGCTATGTGGGTGAAACTGTTGCCAAGAAGCTGGCCAAGCATTACAAAACTATTGATAATCTTGCGAATGCGACACTCATGGAACTTATTATGGTGGATGAGATTGGCGAACGCATTGCACAAAGTGTTATCGATTTTTTTGCGGATGAAGAGAACCGTACGCTTGTGGAGCGACTTAAGGCTTATGGTGTGCAGATGGAGGTAAAGCAGGGTGCCAATACATCTGTAAGTGATAAGCTTGCGGGACAAACGTTTGTAGTATCAGGCGTGTTTGAGAAATTCTCCCGCGATGAACTGAAGAAAGCCATTGAAGATAATGGCGGTAAAGTGGGCAGTTCTATATCATCTAAAACGCACTATGTGGTAGCTGGTGACAATATGGGCCCTGCCAAACTTGAAAAGGCACAGCAGCTTGGAGTAAAGATTATAAGTGAGGATGATTTTGTGGATTTGATAAGTGGTTAAGCTTTTCCTGAGTACATAGGTTGATTAATCTTTTGCCTCTGGCTTTAGCCAGAGGAATAATAAATGCTAAGGTGGGGCTTTAGTCAAATATATATATTTTGGCTAAAGCCTCTCTTTTATTGCTGTTAAGCCCTGGCTAAAGCCAGGGGCAATTGATAATTTGGCTAACTTCAACTCCGTGGAACTCTGTGCTGCTTTGTGTAACTCTGTGAAATGATATCCTGATTCTTTTGCTCGGTTGCACTTAGCTCAGGATGCCACACTCCTCTCAAAACTCAGTGCCTTAGCAACTCAGAATCTCAGCACCCTCCTCTCAAACCACCATTGTCCTGCCGTTTCCAAACCAACCGCCTTTTTCAAAGGTAAAGTCAATACGGCCGAGGTTAAGGCCATAGCAGCCCACCTGGTTTACCATCACCTCTTTTCCATCAAGGTTTTTGGCAATGTACGGCTTGGTAAGGAAAGTGTGCGTATGCCCGCCTATAATAAGGTCGATGTTCTTGGTGGTGCGCGCCAGTACAAGGTCTGATATCTTCTGTTTATCATTGTCATAGATAAAGCCCAGATGGGATAGGCATATCACCAGGTCGCACTTCTCATTCTGCTTTAGTATGCGGCTTATGTCCTGAGCAATTTCAATGGGGTTCATGTACACGGTTTCTTTATACAGCTTTTTATCTACAAGCCCCTGCAACTCTATCCCCAAACCGAAGATGCCAATCTTTATACCGTCAACAGTAAATATTTTATACGGCTTTACAATGCCGTTTAGTACTGTATTCTTAAAGTCATAGTTGGCAGAAACAAAGTCGAACTTAGCGTTGGGCAGCTGCGCGTAGAATCCGTCAATGCCATTATCAAAGTCATGATTGCCCATGGTTGCAAGGTCATACTTCATCATGCTCATGATCTTAAACTCAAGCTCACCGCCATAGTAATTAAAGTACGGCGTCCCCTGAAAGATGTCGCCTGCATCAAGCAGCAGCGTGTTCGGGTTTTCTTTGCGGATGCTGTCTACTAATGATGCCCTGCGTGCTGCCCCGCCCAGGTTGGCATATTTAGGGTCATCCGCAGGAAAAGGGTCAATATGGCTGTGCACATCATTGGTGTGCAGTATGGTTATCTTTTTAGTTTCAGGTGCAGTATCAAAGCTGCTGAGTGATAAACCACCCAGTACCAGTGCCGAACCTGCCGCTGTTTTTTCTATAAATTCTCTTCTTTTCATAATGCTATTCTTCGCTTACCCTTATGC
>JAEWKB010000027.1 GCA_023386255.1 Bacteroidota bacterium | reverse complement strand
GCATAATATGGGTAGCCCCAGCCGCCCCAGCCATAACCGCCGTTGTAAACATTTACGGTTACATTATCAGGATTGTCTCCCCAGCCGCCGTTAGCGTTATAATTAGTTACATATGCAACAGTATCGTTGGCAACAGAGTCGTTAACAGAACTGTAATTTTCTACATCGGTTAAAGCAGTTGCAGGATATTGTGTTTGAAGTGTTTTGAAATAAGAATTGTAGTTAGGATTCTGGCCTGATACTTCACCGTCTCTATATTGGGTTACCTGTCCGTCGTTATAGGAGTAAGTGTTGTTATCTGCGGGAGTAGAGTTGTATATACCGTCAGCATCATATTTAGACGCGTTTTGGTAAGAACCGCAGGAAACTGCGGTAAAGCCGAAAAGTCCCAGTACAGCGTAAAGGGAAATCCGTTTAAAAGGGATGTAATGAGTTTTCATATCTCTGCATTTTTTTTATTGTTGTACTGGTTAAAATAGTTAGTTTTGCTGGAACTATTTCAATAATAAAAATAAACAATATTTGTGCCAAAATTATAATAATGAGTAAGAATTTAACCAAGCGGGCAGAAGATTATTCCAAGTGGTATAATGAACTGGTTGTTAAAGCCGATCTTGCTGAAAATTCAGGAGTGAGGGGATGTATGGTAATCAAACCATACGGCTATGCTATCTGGGAAAAGATGCAGGCCGAACTGGACAGGATGTTTAAAGAAACAGGCCATCAAAATGCCTATTTCCCGTTGTTCATACCCAAATCCTATTTCAGTAAAGAGGCGAGCCATGTTGATGGCTTTGCCAAAGAATGTGCTGTGGTTACTCATTACAGGCTTAAAACCGGTGAAGACGGCAAGACTATTGAGGTTGACCCTGATGCTAAGCTTGAGGAAGAACTTATTGTAAGGCCAACATCAGAAACCATTATATGGGACACCTACCGCGGATGGATACAATCTTACCGCGACCTGCCTATTCTTGTAAACCAGTGGGCTAACGTGGTGCGCTGGGAAATGAGGACCAGGCTGTTTTTGCGTACTGCCGAGTTTTTGTGGCAGGAAGGGCATACAGCACATGCTACAGAGCAGGAAGCTATTGCAGAAGCAGAGCAAATGATGAATGTTTATGCTGATTTTGCCGAAAACTTTATGGCTATACCGGTTATAAAAGGGGTGAAAACAGCTAACGAACGATTTGCCGGTGCGGTTGAAACCTATTGTATTGAAGCGCTTATGCAGGACGGCAAGGCGCTACAGGCAGGAACTTCGCACTTCCTGGGGCAGAATTTCGCCAAGGCTTTTGATGTGAAGTTTGCCAATAATGAAGGTAAGCAGGATTATGTTTGGGCTACGTCCTGGGGTGTTTCTACCAGGCTTATGGGAGCTTTGGTAATGACACACAGCGATGACAACGGGCTGGTGCTGCCTCCAAACCTTGCGCCTATACAGGTTGTTATTGTGCCTATTTATAAAGGCGATGAGCAGCTGGCGGCTATATCAGAACAGGCTAAAGAGCTTATGGCTATGCTGAGGAAGCTGGGCATAACAGTTAAATATGATGACAGGACAACCCACAAGCCGGGCTGGAAGTTTAATGAATATGAGCTTAAAGGTGTGCCTGTGCGTATTGCTATAGGGCCAAACGACCTTGCAAACGGCACTTTTGAAGTGGCGCGGCGCGATACCTTAACTAAAGAAACAGTAAATCATGGTGATGTGGTAAACTATGTGCAGGGCCTGCTTGAGGAAATGCAGAAGAACCTGTTTGATAAAGCGCTTGAATACAGGAATACCCATATTACTGAAGTAAACAGTTTTGAAGAGTTTAAAGATGTGCTTGAAAATAAAGGTGGTTTTGTAGCGGCACATTGGGATGGTACTACCGAAACTGAGGAAAAAATAAAGGAGCTTACCAAAGCTACTATCAGGTGTATTGCGCTTGACAGGGTAGAAGAAAATGGTACGTGCGTGCTTACCGGTGCACCAAGTAAAGGCAGGGTTTTATTTGCCAAAGCGTATTAATGCATTTTTTTTTAAAATTTTTTGTTCCTCTCTTGCAGAAATCAAAATTAGTTGTACTTTTGCATCCGCATTAGAGAAACAAATGGCCCGTTCGTCTATCGGTTAGGACTTCAGATTTTCATTCTGGCAAGAGGGGTTCGATTCCCCTACGGGCTACAAAACTCAGGAGACTGGGAAAAACCAAGACGGTCCGTTCGTCTAGGGGTTAGGACTCAAGATTTTCATTCTTGCAACAGGGGTTCGATTCCCCTACGGACTACAAAAAAGAATTATAAAGATATTTAAGTAAAAGAAAATGGCAAATCATAAGTCAGCTTTAAAAAGGATAAGGACAAACGAAAAGAAGAGGGTGTTGAACAGGTATCAGCACAAAACTACACGTAACGCTATTAAAGCTATACGTATGGCTACTGATAAGAGTGAGGCTTCAGCTAAACTTTCTGCCGTTATCTCTATGATTGATAAACTAGCTAAGAAAAACATTATACACGCTAACAAAGCTTCTAACCTTAAGTCGAAGCTTACAAGGCACGTAGCTGCTCTTTAATTAGATTAAAAGAATTTATAAAAGCTCCCTTTTAGGGGGCTTTTTTATTATAATCCCATGTCAGGATTATTAACAAAATGTAAAAGTTTTGTTAAATAATATAAATCAGCTGTATCATATTTAATTAATTTGCACCACAATCTCCCACAGGAGATTTTTATTTTTATGTGGATAGCAATTACAATCATAGTTATAGCATTTCTTCTTGTTTTAGTTTTTATCAGGAACGTGATAAAAAGGAACAGGCTGCACGACATAACTGTAATTGTTGATGCAGAACGCAAACCTCACAAAAATCAGAGGAGCAGTAATAACCGGTTTAAATAACCGCACTTACAAATACCCAGCAGAAATATATCCATAAGACAGAGAACAGTATGTGTATGCCTGTCTCAAACTTTTTTCCTTTCCATAACTCTGATGAATAGCCAAAGAACTGAATAGCTAACCTGGCAAGCCAAAACATTGCCAGGCCTAATGAAACTTTTTTGCCTAAACTGGTGTTTATAAGTTCAGGAGCTGAGGTAAGGCACAATAATCCCATAAGTAACAACAGCAGGGCAATGAAAAAGGTGTGTATATAAAACATCTGCCTGTTGATAAGGCTTAAGGATATAAGCTCAGCTTCCCATTTAAAGTATTTAGGAAAAACGGCGTGTAAAGCCGATAGTGCTATTAGTAGGGCTCCTGCAACTTTAAAATGTATTTCCATTTTTTGTTAGTATAAATGTTGATATAAAGCAGTTGTTTTTAATTTGTTCCTTAAGAATTAAACCTGAACTTTTAAATGTTTTTAGCCAGGCATGTTCAGAATAGAAGTGAAAGAAACCAATAGTATAAGCTGCAAAATTTGGAATATTCCTGAGATGTTCAGTAACATAAATACAGCCTGAAGGCTTTAGTACCCTGCTAAGTTCCTTAAAAAATGCTATCCTTTCCTGTTCATCTCTTATTTCATGGGCAGCTAAAAATAAATATATATAATCGGCTTTGCAATCTTCAAACGGCAGGAATGAGGTAGATACCTTAATTGTTGTTTTTGCCGGAGGGAATATTTTCCGTGCCCTTTCAATAGATGGTTCAGTATGTTTGTCGGGATTATAAAAGTCAAGGATATAAATTATAGGCTCTTTATATTTTTGTTTTAGTACAGGTGTTATTTCATCAAATCCCGCATTAATGTTAAGTATTGTATTGTTATGTTTAGCGTTAGCACCTATCCAGTTTAAATGGTAAAGAGGGGATAAATCATATACATACCATGAAACAAGTAAAGGTGTAATTACAAGCAAGGAAAGAATAATTGTTATTGCTAAAAGATATTTATTTAAGTATGGGAAAGAATAAGCCAAAGAATAAAGAATAGCCAGTAAAGTAATTGCTAAAATGAAAAAGCGGCGGTTAAACCGGATGATATTCCAAACCCCAAGATATGGTTTACGTATTACCTCCATATCTCTTTTCGGCCTTTCTTCCAGTAGTAAGGCACATTATTTACTTCAAAAGCATTAGCTAGTATTGCATCACTTAAACCAAATTCTGTTAAAAATCTGAATTGGTAATTTTTAACCTTCACCGGCAGAGGTTCCCACTTTTTGCCTCACACCTTCTATAATTAATACTTCCTTTTTCCTTTCATCATACGTAAAAGTAAATGGTAGCGGCCCCGCATAGCGTCGTGCCTCCTTCCAGTCGGCAAAGGGACTGCCTGAGGGTAAAGTAATTGCAGTATATCCATATTCTGTTACTAAAGAAAATCCTGATTTAAACGAACTAATCTCTTCTGATAAGCCGGTTTTCTTTACATTAATGTCTGTAGTAGTATAATTATAG
>JAEWKB010000323.1 GCA_023386255.1 Bacteroidota bacterium | reverse complement strand
TCCTGTAGAGCCATTGAAATTTCGTGTGTAGCTTGCTGTAAGGCCCCAGCAGTTTTCGCCATAGCCTGCATATTCATAAGGATTATCTAAGCAATATGCGTATTGTATTTTAGCATGATTTTGTACGAGCGTCCAGTAATTGGCATAGGTATCGGTAAGGCCTCTCGGGTCTAACCCCAAATATGAATAGTGCGCCCAGAACATAGGTCCCACGTTGCCTGTAGCACCGTTATAATTAAAAACTACAGGTATGCCATAGCGCTGCCCGGGGTGCACAATGGCCCCGTTGCGTGCCCATGCCTGATGGTAGGCATCATCACTAACCTGGTGTGTGGGCGATGCCGCAGCCATAACATAGGTTATAAGGCATTCATTATAGCCCTCCAGCTTAAAGTTTAGCTGCCATTCAAAGTTAGGTGACCAGTGCCAGTATAGTGCATTTTCACCTTTTGTGTACCAGCTCCACTCTACGCCTTTCCATAAAGCATCAGCCTTTTGGGCAAGGGCCTGCTCTTCTGCAGTACCGTTCTTAAAGTACTCGCGCACGCAGATAAGCCCCTGGCACAGGAATGCGGTTTCTACAAGGTCGCCGCCGTTATCAACCGTACCAAAGGGTATAACATCGCCTGTGGTACCGTTCATCCAGTGCGGCCATGCCCCATGAAACCTGTCGGCATTTTCAAGAAAGGTTAGTGCAGTCTGTAATCTTGCCACAGCTTCTGCCCGTGGTACAAAATTCCGCTCAATGCCAACCAGAATCGTCATAAGCCCAAAGCCTGAGCCACCTGTGGTTACAATGTTGGCATCGTTGCCCGGGTCATCGGTGTGGTAACGCTCCCTTGCCAGCTTTGATGTTGGGTGCGCGTAGTCCCAAAAATATTTAAAGGCATCTTTTTGTGCCTTAGTCATAAGCTCCTCGTCGGTTAGCTGCGCTGCAGGCGTTGTACCGCCATTATCATCGCTTTTAGAATCGCACGATGAACATGAGATGTATAAAGAGAGGATAATGAACAATTGTATTATTTTCACTGTTGCTGATTTAATGATTGATGAAATATGTTGTAAAGGCATTATGGGGAGCAATGCTATTTTAATTGAAGAAAAAAATATCCCCGGCGCACTATTACACCGGGAATATAAAAAAATTACCTGCCTGCTTTTTCAAGCTGGTAAAGTGCGTTAATATCGGCAAGGCTAAGTGCTTTTTTCCAAACCCTCATTTCATCAAGCTGCCCTGTCATTGGCCTGTCCCAATTGTCTGCCGGCGAACCGTTGGCCGCAGTGGCAAAAGCTCCTATTACAGGATATGTAGGTGTTGAGAAAGCAAGCGCAGGAGAGTCGTTATTACCTCGTTTTTCCCACGCAGGATTAGATATTTTAACACCGTTTACATAAACTTTAAAAAGCCTTGTAGTACCATCCCATGTTAATACGGCATGAGCCCACTGGCCTCCTATTTTGTTTGCAAAAGCTACGTGATCAGGATCTTCAGGAGCATTTGTACTGTTATGATCAATCATTCCCTGGTCCATCTTGGTAGCATTCCTGCTGTCCTGCCAGCCCAAAGCATTGTTTGATACTATTTGCCCTTTAACTGTGATTGAATCTGAAGTAGCCGGCATCCATCCTGTTTCTGCAAGGAAATTGATGTTTCCTGCCCATTCGCCAGGCCTTGCTAATGACAAGAAAACTGATCCTGTTGAACCATTATTGGCTACCTTAACCCATGTGCTTATAGTAAAGCTTGGCATAGCTGTGTTAAGATTTGCAATAGAAGGATATTTAAGGAAGCCCTGGTTAAAGTTTACTGCCTGCCCTTTAATACCGCCTGTAAATGTTGCTCCCTGTGAGGTTTGAGGGGCAGCTCCTGAAACGCCTTCATTCCCGTTACCGTCAAAAGACCAGTGAGCAAGAAGGTCAGAAGCGCCTATCTCACCGGCGCTGTTGTAGCCACCTATTGGCGGAAGTGTAGTGCCTCCTCCGTCATCATCGCCGCATGAAGTTAATACTGCACCCGAAGCAATAACAAGGGAGCATGCTAAAATTTTGATTGTTTTCATAGTTATAATATTTAAATTAAGTTAGTATTAATATCCGTTGTTTTGTACCAGCAGGCCACCGCTGGCAGTAATTTGCGATTGGGGTATAGGGAACACTTCATGTGTGCCCGTAATAAATGTTTTGCCATGTGCTGCCATAGCAGCCGGAGCCTGGCCTGTACGCACAATATCAAACCACCTGTCGTGCTCCATCGCCATTTCCCAGCGCCTTTCCCTCCAAACTATCTGTGGAGTTATTGGTTCTGTTACCGGGCCAAGGCCTGTCCTTACACGCAGTTCATCAAGCCTGGCTTTAGCTTCGGCCGTCTGCCCTATGTGTGCCCCTGCTTCTGCCCTAATAAGAAGCACATCGCTGTACTTCAGTATCCTAAGGTTTTTACCGGTCATAGCCTTGCCACCGCCCCATGATTCGGCAATGCTGCTATGGTACGCTTTATAATTATACCGCGGATTAGCCCATGTAGACGGGGCTACAAATCCGTCCCACAGCACCGATGGTACAAACAATATGGTAGCATCGCGCCTTACGTCACCGGGAAGATAGGAATTAAGCAGGCTTTCAGATGGCGTATTAAAGCCCCATCCTAAATCAGGAGTTCCCCTCGGGCCCTGAACATCAGTGTATTGTAATATCCCGATATTTGATGTAGCCTGTACTTCAAATATAGATTCGGCGCCATTCTCACCAACTTCCCTCCACACATCAGCATAGTTAGCCAAAAGCCCGTATTGCCCCGAGCTTATTACCTGCCCGGCCATATCATAGGCATCATTCCAGCGTTCCTGGTACAGGTAGGCTTTGGCAAGCAAAGCCTGTGCAGCTCCTTTTGAGGCCCTTCCAAGGTCGTTCGGCCCATATTGTCCCCTTAGTGGCAGCCTGTTTATAGCATCCAGCAGGTCAATCTCTATCTGTGCATATACTTCCGCTTTTGTTTTCTTTACAAAAACTTCCTGCTGTATGGCTTCTGTATCGTTTAAATCTATATTGCGTACTACTACGGGTACCCCGCCAAAACACCTCACCAGGTCAAAATACCACATTGCCCTCAGGAACTTCACCTCGCCTATCAGCCTGTTTTTAAGCCCCGGGTCTATTGATATTTTATCAAGATAGAAGATGGCATTGTTCGCCCTGTAGATGCCTTCGTAGCGCGACTGCCATACTTCGTCAAATGAAATGTCGGTAGCATCAAAGTTCAGGTCGTCAAGCTTTTTCTTATCAGTACCTGTATCTCCCGGGGTAGAGCCTTTATCAGCATCGTCTGACGTTATGCTGGTTATACCTATCCAGGAAAAGGAGTTCATGTTAAAATCCAGCATCTTGTTGTACACCCCGTTAACCAGCTGTACCGCGTTGTCAGGATTGTTTAAAAAGTCAACCTCATTCATGGCGTCCCTTGGCTCCACATCAAGGTCTTCTTCGCAAGAGAGGATAAATCCCATTACTAATAATCCGGCCAAACCTTTATATATCAAATTCTTTTTCATATTGAGAAACCTGTTATTTTAAAAACCAATATTAAGCCCGAATAAAAATGTCCTGTTGGTTGGGTAGGCATCCAGCTCTATACCTGCAGTACCAAGCGGGTTTCCGTTGCCGTCGCCTACAACTTCAGGAGAGTAACCTGAATATTCTGTGAAAAGGAATGGGTTAACGGCTGTTACATAAAAACGTACCCTTTCCAGCCCCTGTATAAGTTCAGGCAGTGTATAACCCAGCGTAATGTTATTGATACGTAAATACGAACCATCTTCAATGTAGTAGGTTGACGGCAGCGGCCTTTCGTTAAACGGCCTCGGGTTTTCGGCGTTTGGTGTTGATGGCGTCCAGAAACTGTCAAGCAATCCGGCCTCAACATTCTCGTTACCCATGCGCTGTGCTTTTTTACCGTTGTATATTTTATTGCCTCCTACGCCATAAGCATCAACCGAGAAATCTACCCTCTTGTAATTAAAGCCTATGTTAAGGCCATAGGTATATTTAGGCAGGTAAGAACCTGCAACAACACGGTCCTGGCTATAGGTAAAATAACCGTCGTTGCCATAGGCATATTCATACACGTAAAAGCTTCCCAGCGGCTGGCCTACAAGAACCTGTTTGGTAACCTCGCCATTGCCTAATGAACCTCCGGTTTGCTGGCCGAAGAAGATATTGTTTACCTCTTTAAGTTCGTTTTTGTTGTATGAAAAGTTACCCGCTACCCAGTAGGTAAGGTCTTCGCCAATCTGGTCTCTCCATTTAAGGGTAGCTTCAAAACCCTTATTGGTAACAGTACCTGAGTTTAGGTAAACAAGCCCCGGAGACACTACAGGCGGTACTTCTATTGGTAATATAAGCCTTTCAGACCTGCGGCTGTAAAAATCAAATGTTCCTGAAAACCTGTTATTAAGTACTGCAAAATCAAGCCCGAAATCAACTTCTTTCATTACTTCCCACGTAAGCCCGGGGTCTACCTGGTACGGTACATTAGACCCGGGTACGAAATTGCCGTTGTTAAGCGTATAGTTATACCCCCTGTCAAACACCAGCTGGTTTAGCGGGTATGAGCCGTAGCCATTACCTACTTCGCCATAGCCACCGCGTATTTTAAGGGTATTAAAGAGTGTAACATCTTTCATGAAATCTTCTGATGAAATAACCCATCCTGCAGAAACCGAAGGGAAATAATCCCACTGCTTTCCTGCCTGGAATGAGCTGATACCTTCGCGCCTTATAGATCCGGACAGCAGGTACTTACCTTTATAATCATATTCTGCCCTTGCAAAATAAGCTATGGAAACTATAGGGGTTGAATTTTCATTCTGCACCACCGATCCCGGCGACACAGGGTTGGTTACTGTACCCTCATAAGTAGCAAATTCAAAACTCCAGTAGTTAGACTGTACCGGGACATCCTGACGTGTCCCGTTCAAAAATTCAGATATGTTTGTAGTACTCCTTGACATACCTGCGGTTAATGTCATATTGTGGTTGCCAAACTGTTTATTAAAGGTTAGGTAGTTGTCCCAGTTCCAGCGGTAAGAAGTGTATCGGCGCTGCTGCAGGGTGTTTATTACAGGGTTTTGTGGATAAAGGGCAATATAGTCATCAATATCGCTTGCCGGGTTTTGCGAGAGCCAAATATCACGTGTGGGTGTAAAGGTGTAGCCCTTTGCCCAATCGGCCGTAGCACCAAAGTTCGAGGTAAATTTAAGCTCATCAAGAATGGTAAGCTCAGCATTCATTGAGCCTATAAGCGTAACATTCTTATTATGTTCGTTAGTATAATATAATTGCGCTACAGGGTTTGCTACTGTATTAAACCTGTCGCTTCCGTTAGGGTCGGCAAGCCCTGTGGCAGCCTCACGTATTGGGGCACCCCATCGCCCGTTGGGGAACATAACAGGCACTATAGGCGATTGCTTGTATGCGTTGGTAAAGGCACTTAATGGCTTAGGAGCATTTTTAGCTATTGAAAGATTTACAAAAGGCGCTATCTTCAGCCGTCCGTTAAGCGCCTTAAATTCATTTTTTAGCAGGACATTGGTACGTTCAAACTGCGTGCCCTCCAATATCCCCTTTTCTTTATAGTTAGATGCCCCAAAATAATAGGATGCATTCTCGCCTGCTCCCGACACTGATACCGAATTACTTATTACTTCACCCGTACGTGTAATTTCATCAAGCCAGTTGGTATTGTAAGGTTGGGTGAAATTGAAGTAGTTAGGATCGCCTATAGCCGAATTATTATAGTAGGCATATTTGTAAGAGTCGGCCATATCAATGTCACGCTGTATCATCTTTTGCCCATAGTAGGCATCATAGGATATTTTAATATCGCCCTGCTTACCTTTCTTAGTAGTTATAAGCACAACACCATTTGCTCCTTTTTGACCATATATGGCCAGCGATGAAGCGTCCTTTAAAATGTCAATTGTTGCAATGTCATTTGGATTTAAGCCATTTAACGTCGCGGTTTCAATCCCATCTATTACATATAAAGGATCGCGGGCACCTGTAATGGTTCCAAGCCCCCTGATGCGGATGGTGGGGTTAGCACCCGGCTCATCATTCGTTACAATGTTTACGCCCGCTGCTTTACCCTGTATGGCCTGTAT
>JAEWKB010000218.1 GCA_023386255.1 Bacteroidota bacterium | reverse complement strand
CATCAGGGTAGGTGTCGGCAAGGTGCCTCAGGCTGCTCTCCATAATGTCTTTACCCAGTGTGCCGGGAGCTATGCCATATGCATTGTTGTAAAGCCCATCCTGCAGTGCAGAAGCTTTTTGATGGGTAAAGATACCTGCCCTTTTGCCTTCGGCATAAGGTTTTTTAAGTGCTGAGCCTAGTACCAGCGCGCAGGAAACCCCTGCTGCGCCTCCGCCTATTATTAAAACATCAAACATCAGAAAACTACAGATTCCTGGTTTTTTCTTCAATGTTCTTAGCCAGCTTGAAGATAATAAGGATGCATACCGCACATAATGAGGCAACAATACCTATAAGGGCAACAAGGCTGTTCCCTTTCAGCAGGTTATTAAAATCAAGAAGGGTGATATTAAAAATAATAAGGCCAACGGCTATCGCTATAAGCGTGTAGATAAAGAATTTCATTTTCAAAAATCTGGATGATTCGGGTCTAAAATTAAAAAAATTGATGTTAAAGAAACAATTGTTTAACATTAGCAGCAAATAATTTAACAGCAATAGCCAAAAGGACCACCCCAAAAACCTTACGTATAATACCCAGGCCGTTAACCCCAAGTACCCGTTCAATCTTGGCTGACGATTTTAGTACTGCATATACAACAACTACATTAAGCACAATAGCTACTATAATATTAATCTTTTCATATTCTGCCCGTAATGATAATAGTGTAGTCATAGTACCTGCTCCGGCTATAATAGGGAAAGCGATGGGCACAATAGAAGCTGTGCTTGGGTTTTCCTCCTTATGCAGGTTTATGCCAAGTATCATTTCTACCGCCAGGAAAAACAGTACGAATGAGCCTGCTACGGCAAAGGAGTTGGCATCAATCCCTATCAGCTTTAATATCTCCTCGCCAACAAACAGGAAAGCAACCATAATAACCAGTGCTACAATTGAAGCCTTTTCAGACTCAATATGCCCCAGCCGTGATCTCAGGGCTACAATAATTGGTACGCTTCCCACAATATCAATAACTGCAAATAGCACCATGCTTACTGTAAACATTTCTCTCCAATCGAAACCCATAGAAATATTTTTTGTTTGACATGCAAAGGTACTTCTATAATAACAAGCACAATATAATATGCCGTTAATTTTTGGCAGGATTTTAGCTACGCCTGTATTTCACTAAGATTATATACCTTTGCAGCATGTTTCAACTGGGTAAAACAATAGTGTCGGAAGACATATTAGAAAAGGAGTTTGTGTGCAATCTTTCTGCATGCAAAGGCGGATGCTGTGTAGATGGTGATGCAGGTGCGCCGCTAAATGAAGAGGAAACCCGGATACTTGAAGAAGTATACCACAAAGTAAAACCTTTATTACGCAAAGAAGGCATTGCCGCCATAGAGGCGCAGGGCACATGGGTAATTGGTACCGATGGTGACCTTGAAACCCCGCTTATAGATAATAAGGACTGTGCTTACGTAATATTTGACGGAAAAACTGCGCTTTGCGGTATTGAGCAGGCCTATAATCAGGGAATTATATCCTGGAAGAAGCCGGTTTCGTGCCATCTGTACCCTATCCGCGTAAAGGATTTTAGTGAATTTGCAGCAGTGAACTATGACCGCTGGGACATATGCAACGATGCCTGCTCCCTGGGCAAAGAACTGGAGGTACCTATATATAAATTTGTGAAGGAAGCGCTGATCCGCCGCTTTGGCGAAGACTGGTATGCCGAACTGGAAAAAGTGGCTGCTGAGCTAAAAGCCGAACGTGCAAAATAGCCTTACAACAACCTCTTACAAACACTGTTAAACCCTCTTATTTTATTGGTATTACAGACGAAAATGCGTATTTTTAACTCTTTATAAAATATTCATTTTCAGGGCTTTAAATTTTTAACCAAGCAATTGCATAAGCTTTTGCTTTGTTAAAAACTCAGTGTGATTGTGAATAAGTTTGGCTTTCAATTTTAGTTTCAAATGCCAATCTTTGTATCTCTCCATTCAACAAGAAATAACATTCTATAATATACTATAAAGTCAATACACTATGTCTGCAATAGAGCCCATTTTACAGGAAAACAAGAACAGGTTTGTGATTTTCCCTATCAAACACCATGACATTTGGGAGTGGTACAAGAAGATGGAGGCAAGTTTCTGGACAGCTGAAGAAATTGACCTTCACCAGGACCTTACCGACTGGAACACCAAGCTTAGTGAAGATGAAAAATACTTCATTAAGCACATCCTGGCCTTCTTTGCGGCATCAGACGGTATTGTGAATGAGAACCTGGCTGAAAACTTTGTAAACGAAGTTCAATATCCGGAGGCTAAATTCTTCTACGGTTTCCAGATCATGATGGAGAACATCCACAGCGAGACGTACTCGTTGCTGATAGACACTTACGTAAAGGATGAAACAGAGAAAGACCAGCTTTTCCATGCAATTGAGGTTTTCCCTGCTATCAAGAAAAAAGCTGACTGGGCGCTGAAATGGATAAAATCAGATTCGTTTGCTGAAAGGCTTATTGCGTTTGCGGCCGTAGAAGGTATTTTCTTCTCGGGTGCTTTCTGCTCTATCTTCTGGCTGAAGAAACGCGGGCTTATGCCGGGACTTACCTTCTCTAACGAGCTTATTTCGAGAGATGAAGGTGTGCATTGCGATTTTGCCGTGCACCTGCACAACCACCATTTAGTGAACAAAGTGTCTAAATCAAGGATTAAAGAGATATTGATTGACGCACTTGATATTGAGCGTGAGTTTATAACTGAATCGCTTCCTGCCAGTCTTATAGGCATGAACGCTACTTTGATGACGCAGTACCTGGAGTTTGTGACCGACAGGCTTTTAGTGGAGCTGGGCTGCGAAAGGCAGTTTAACGTAGGCAACCCATTCGATTTTATGGATATGATATCGCTGCAGGGTAAGACCAACTTCTTTGAAAAAAGGGTGTCTGAATACCAGAAGGCAGGTGTGCTTAATAAAGATACTGATTCGCAGAAGATAAGCTTCGACGCTGATTTTTAATAAAATAACAAACCAATTATATAAAGGCACGTGTGCCTTACAATACTAACCCTTATAAATGTTGTCCTATGTATGTAGTTAAAAGAGATGGTAAAAGAGAGCCGGTAATGTTTGATAAGATTACCGACAGGGTAAGGAAATTATGTTATAGCCTTAACGACCTTGTTGACCCGGTAAAGGTAGCAATGCGCGTTATTGAAGGATTATATGATGGCGTAACCACATCAGAGCTTGATAACCTTGCGGCTGAAACCGCGGCTTCAATGACGGTTACACACCCTGATTATGCACAGCTGGCAGCCCGTATTGCCGTTTCTAACCTGCATAAAAATACCAAAAAGTCGTTCAGCGAAACCATGAGCGACATGTACCACTATGTAAACCCACGTACCAACCAGGAAGCACCGCTTATTTCTGATGAGGTGTATGAGGTTATTATGGCTAATGCTGAGGTGCTGGACTCTACCATCATTTACAACAGGGACTTTAACTATGATTATTTCGGGTTCAAAACGCTGGAACGTTCGTACCTTTTGAAGATAAACGGTAAAATAGTGGAAAGGCCGCAGCACATGCTTATGCGTGTATCTGTAGGTATTCACATGAATGACATACAATCAGCCATAGAGACCTATGAGCTGATGTCTAAAAAATATTTTACCCACGCTACCCCTACACTTTTCAACGCGGGTACACCTAAGCCGCAAATGTCTTCATGCTTCCTTTTAGCTATGAAAGATGACAGTATTGAAGGCATTTATGATACGCTGAAACAAACAGCTATGATATCGCAGTCGGCGGGCGGTATAGGTTTGTCTATCCACAATGTAAGGGCCACAGGATCTTACATTCGTGGTACTAACGGTACATCTAACGGTATTGTGCCAATGCTAAGGGTATATAATGACACTGCACGCTATGTAGACCAGGGCGGTGGTAAGCGTAAAGGAAGTTTCTCTGTATATATTGAAACATGGCATGCTGATATATTTGATTTCCTTGACCTGAAGAAAAACCACGGTAAAGAGGAAATGCGCGCACGTGATTTGTTCTACGCCATGTGGACAAGCGACCTGTTCATGAAACGCGTGCAGGATGATGCGCAGTGGACACTAATGTGCCCTAATGAATGCCCGGGACTTTATGATGTGTATGGTGACGAATTTGAGGCGCTATATGAAAAATATGAGTCTGAAGGACGCGGACGTAAAACCATTAAGGCGCGTGAGCTTTGGGAAAAAATACTGGAAAGCCAGATTGAGACCGGTACGCCATACATGCTGTACAAGGACGCAGCCAACAGGAAATCAAACCAGAAGAACCTGGGTACTATCCGCTCATCGAATTTGTGTACAGAGATCATGGAATATACATCGCCGGACGAGATTGCGGTGTGTAACCTTGCTTCTATTTCACTGCCTATGTTTGTTGAAGATGGCAAATTCAACCACGATTATTTATACCAGGTTACCAAGCGTGTAACACGCAACCTTAATAAGGTAATCGACAGGAACTATTATCCTGTTAAGGAAGCTGAGAACAGCAACATGCGCCACCGCCCGGTAGGGTTGGGTGTACAAGGCCTTGCCGATGCTTTCATATTAATGCGCCTTCCTTTTACCAGCGATGAGGCTAAGAAAGTGAACCAGGAAATATTCGAGACCATGTACTTTGCTGCGGTTACCGCATCTATGGAAATGGCTAAAGAAGAAGGCCCATACTCTACTTTTGAAGGTTCTCCTATATCACAAGGGGAATTTCAGTACAACTTGTGGGGGCTTACTGATGCTGACCTTAGCGGCCGTTGGGACTGGGCATCACTTCGTAAAGAAGTTATGCAGCACGGTGTACGCAACTCGTTATTGATGGCGCCAATGCCAACTGCTTCAACATCGCAGATATTAGGCAACAACGAAGCGTTCGAACCATATACATCAAACATCTATACAAGAAGGGTACTTTCAGGTGAGTTCATTGTAGTAAACAAGCACCTTCTTGAAGACCTTGTAAACCTTGGCCTTTGGAATGAGAACCTGAAGCAGGAGATCATGAGGAACAACGGCTCTATACAAAATATAGACATTATACCTCAGGATATTAAGGAACTGTACAAAACAGTTTGGGAAATGAGTATGAAGGACATTATTGACATGTCGCGCCAAAGGGGTTACTTTATTGACCAGTCTCAGTCGCTTAACCTGTTCATGGAAGGCGCAACCTTTGCCAAGCTTACATCGATGCACTTCTATGCGTGGCAAAGCGGCCTTAAAACAGGTATGTACTACCTTAGGACCAAAAGTGCGGTTGATGCTATTAAATTTACTCTTAACAACGATAAAAAAGCTGAACCGGTTGCAGCGGCGGTTGAGGTACAGGCGGAAGCCCCGGCTATGTCGGTTACCGAATTCCAGGCTATGATAGAGCGTTCGCGCAATGCTGAGCCTGACGACTGCGAAATGTGCGGTTCATAATAAAACAAACACAAAAACAAAATAAGGAGCATATATTTGCTCCTTATTTTATTACTACTGCCTATATGGAAATTACTCCTGAACTGCTCGCGCCAAAGAGCAAAAGGTTTGGCAACTTTGTAATTGATATGATCGTGCGATATCTTCTTTTTATGATAATTGGAGTTATTGCAGCGTTAATTGACCCTGAAGGCTTTTTAAAATGGTCGGAGAGCATAAGCAGGCTCGAAGAGATACTGTATAGCCTGTTAGTTCTGTTTTTATACTTTTTATGGATGGAAACCATTACACAACGTACTGTAGGAAAGTATATAACCGGCACAAAAGTGGTGATGGCAGATGGATCCAGGCCCGGAATAGGGGTAATATTTAAAAGAACCCTGTGCAGAATGATTCCTTTTGAAGTATTATCGTTTATTGGAGAAACTTCACTGGGATGGCATGACAGCCTTTCAAAAACAAGGGTTGTCGATATAAAACTGTATAACGAAGCACTTCAGTTGCATAACTCGTTTGAAGAAATAGGTAAAACAGAAGAGATATAGAAAATGGCAAAAGATAAAGAATATATTTACACCGGAACTATAGAGCAGGACGAGCAGGGAAATTTCTTCTGCGGCGAATACCTGCTGGATTATAAGCAGGTGATGACAGGATTTAAAATTGGCGATAAGATAAACATCAAGTCGGTTATTGAGAACCCCAGCGACAGGAGCTACGAAAAATATCCGCAGAAATCAAAGGAGTTTGTACGCGCCGACAAGAAGAAATTTTTGAAATAGCCATCAGCAGGCTATCTGAAGTCTAAAATCTAAAATCTGCAATCTGAACATGATGCAATGGGAACAGCTCCTGTCCCTTAAAAGGCAGGGCGATACAAGCAAACGATTACGTAAAGAACAGGATGATACCCGCCTTGGGTTTGAGGTGGACTATGACCGTATAATATTCTCTTCGGCTTTCCGGAGCCTGCAGGACAAAACACAGGTGATACCCCTAAGTAAGACCGACTTTGTACACACTCGCCTTACACATAGCCTTGAGGTGAGCGTTGTAGGCCGGTCACTGGGAAGGCTGGTAGGCAAAAAGATCATAGAGAAGCACCCCTACCTCCAGGATGTGCACGGTTTCCACATGAATGATTTTGGCGCTATTGTAGC
>JAEWKB010000177.1 GCA_023386255.1 Bacteroidota bacterium | reverse complement strand
ACCATGATCTGTTCAATAAAGCGCGACTGCTTCATGGCATTTTCAATAAGCTGTGGCGCAATATATTTACCGCCTGATGTTTTAAACATCTCTTTCTTCCTGTCGGTAATCTTCAGGAAGCCGTCGGCATCAATATGGCCAATATCACCCGTATGGAAGTAGCCGTCCTTAATTACTTCGGCTGTTTTCTCAGGATCGTTCAGGTAACCCATCATTACGTTGGGGCCTTTGCACAATATTTCACCATCTTCGGCAATCTTTACCTCAACGCCATTAAGCGGCTTACCCACGGTGCCTATCCGAAATCCGCCGTTTCGCTCATCATTCACCGCAATTACCGGAGAGGTTTCCGTAAGGCCATAGCCTTCCATAACCGGAATCTCAGCGGCGGCAAAAACCCTTGCCAGCCTTGGCTGTATGGCCGCACTGCCCGACACCATTAATCCAAGGTTACCGCCCAAACCGGCTTTCCACTTACTGAAAATCAGCTTGCGTGCCAGCCACAGCTTCATGCCGTAAATTGGGCCGTTAGCTCCGTAAGGTTCATATTTAAGCCCAACTTCAACCGCCCAAAAAAACAGTTTCTTTTTAATGCCTGTGAGGTCAGATCCCTTGGCAATTATCTTGTCGTACACCTTCTCTAACAGTCTTGGTACAGCCGTGATAACGAAAGGTTTTACCTCTTTAATGTTATCGCTTACTTTCTCTATAGACTCTGCAAAGTAAATAGATACACCATAGTACTGGTACAGGTACAATATCATCCTCTCGTAAATATGGCACACCGGCAGAAAACTGAGCGCCCTGCTTTTCCCGGCTTCAAAAGGTACACGCTCCGAACTCATAAGTACATCGCTCACAATGTTCTTGTGCGACAGCATTACGCCCTTAGGCCTTCCTGTAGTACCAGAGGTATATATAACCGTAGCAAGGTCATTCTCGGTAATGCCGTTTTTAAGCACCTCAACCTCTTCCTGGTTGCTTTCGTCGCGGCCCAGGTCAAGGATCTCTTCCCAGTTGCGGCAGCCGTCAATTTTATCGAAGGAATAGATCTCCTTAAGGTGCGGCACATTATGTTTTATAGAATTTATCTTCTCCAAAAGGTCTTTGTCAGATACAATGCAATAAATAGATTCGGAGTGGTTCAGTATATATTCATAATCCTCTTCCGATATGGTAGGATATATGGGAACATTCTGCGCGCCCGTTTGCATAACCCCGATATCAACAATGTTCCACTCGGTCCTGTTGCTGGCCGAAATAACCGCAATACGGTCGTTCTTTTTAATGACCATGCGCAAAAGCCCGCGCGAAAAGGCATTAGCTTTATTTAAATATTCCTGCGTTGAAGTCTTTACCCATTGGTCGCCGTACTTGGTAACAAGCGCATCTTCAAGCTTATACTTTTCATGCTCGTAATACGGAAAATCGAATAACCTTGTTATGGTAGTCATATATTTACAAAATTTACTTCCTGCAAATTAAGAAAATATATTAAATTATTCAATTTATTTGATATATGTCAATTATAGATTTAATTAACGGAATAACGAAAACACCAGGAACACTACTATTACCCCTATAAGAATGACACTGCGCCACGTAAACATCCTGCTGTTGCGGGTGTTGCTTTGCTTCCATAGCCTTTTCCTGCTGTTTTTGATAAATAGGAGCAGGGTGAGGAGGGCTATGATAACGAGGATGATGGCAAATTTAGTTTGCATTATGATGGTTCATATATAAGCTGCACCACACCACTCCTGAACATTTTTGTATCTATAAGTTTGAGATTGATACGCTCCTTCATGTTTTCGAAAAGTGGCTTTCCGGCACCAAGCACAGTAGGGTGCACAGACAGCCGGTATACATCAATTAGTCCAAGATCTATGAAGGTGGTGATAAGCCCTGCACCACCATATAACCAAATATCTTTACCGGGCATATTTTTAATTCTCTTTACCTTTTCAGGAATGTTACCTGATATAAAGGCAGCTTTACCATTATCTTCAGCGGAATGTGAAAAAACAAATTTCTCTTTCGCATGTACGGCCTGCCACAGCTGCTTTTCGGCATCGGTTGCCGAAGCTTCCGGCTGGTAGTTACCCCACATATCGTAGCTTACCCTGCCGTAGAAAATGGTGCCAATGCTGTCAAGAAATTCATCAAATTTCATGTCATCATCCATAATGCACCAGTCAATTTCGCCGTTCGGGCCTTCTATAAAGCCATCAAGTGTAATGGCAAGATCAAGTACTATTTTTCTCATAAAACAATTTTTAGGAAAGCTAAGGTAAAAAAAACGGCTCATTCTTGCCATAGTCTTTTCATGCTGTTTTTGATGAAGAGCAGCAGGGTGACGAGGGGATTATGAGAAGAATGAGGAGGAGTTTAGGTTGCATATATATTTATATCACAATTGCTACTGCTATAGTGCTTTTTTTCTCAAAATCACCGGAGTTGTATCTCCTTTGTAACTAAATCTTAACTCGTTGTAGTTGCCATTCTTACTAAAGATCATTTTTACAGGCATTTTGGACATCTTATTGGGAACGGTTCCTTGAAAGCCAGTTAATGTTTCACCAAAATTTAATAGACCTTTTTCATCAATTCTCCATGTAGTTGTTTCCTGAAGCCTATCATATCTGGTGAAAGTTAATGTATGATCCTTCTTGAATTCCCATGTAGGGCACTCGCTACAATCAAAATTGCTCACCTTTTCATCTTTAAAAAAAAACTGTCCATACACCAATAATTTCACTTTCTTGAGAAGAATTAGATTTTTTTAATTCTGATACACCTATTATAGCGATAAAGTAATACAGTACTGAAGAATATAATTTTGGCATTAAATTTTTTTTCTAATATAGTAGTAAACACGCCCCCATCTCTGGAGGCGTTATATCTAAAAATCTAATATCTAACAATCTAATTATCTCTTCTCAATCCACTTGCGCGCATTTACAAAAGCCTCATGCCATGGCGAAACATCATCTTTTCGGCCTTCAGGGTAGTACGCCCAGTTCCACTGGAACATAGAGCGCTCAATGTGCGGCATCATCACCAGGTGGCGGCCGTCTTTGCTGGCCATCATGGCAATGTCAAAGTGCGAGCCGTTGGGGTTGGCAGGGTAGCCGTTGTAGGCATATTTAGCCACAATGTCGTAGCGGTCTTCGCCATAAGGCAGGTCAAAGCGGCCTTCACCGTGTGATATCCAGACACCCAGTGTGCTACCGGCAAGCGTGCTCAGCATTACTGACGAGTTCTCCTGTACTTTTACGCTGGTGAAGCCGCTCTCGTGCTTGCCGCTCTGATTGTGCAGCATGCGCGGTTTCTGCTCGTGGTCAGGGTTTATCAGGCCAAGCTCTATGAACAGCTGGCACCCGTTGCAAATACCAACCGACAAGGTATCCTCACGCTTAAAGAAATTCTCTAAGGCTGTTTTTGCTTTTTCGTTATATAAAAATGCACCTGCCCAGCCCTTAGCCGAACCCAATACATCACTGTTAGAAAAACCACCCACAGCACCTATAAACTGTATGTCTTCCAGGGTCTCACGGCCGGAGATTAGGTCTGTCATGTGTACATCCTTCACATCAAAGCCTGCAAGGTACATGGCGTTTGCCATTTCCCTTTCCGAGTTACTTCCCTTCTCACGAATGATGGCAGCTTTTGGCCTTGGAGCCTCACCCCCGGCCCCTCTCCCAAGGAGAGGGGAGGAGAGCATTTTACCTGTAAAATGCTTAGGGAACTCGAATACCAGCGGCTGGTTCTTATAGTTGTCAAAACGCTCTTTGGCTTTTTGCTCACCGCTCTGTTTCCTGTCCAGCAGGTAAGATGTCTTGAACCAGGTGTCGCGCGTTTTCTCTATATCAAATTCAAGTGTCGTGCTGCCGTTTTTAACACTAACTGTCTTGCCTTCTTTCGGCTGACCTATTAATGTGAATTCAATATTATTATTCTTAAGTTCAGTTTCTATAGATGCATCAGCCTGTATAACAATAGCAATGTTTTCTGCGAAAAGAACTTTTATTATATCAGCCTCATTAAGGCCGGTCAGGTCATAATCAGCACCAAGGTTTACCTCAGCAAAGCTCATTTCCAAAAGCGTTGTAATAAGACCGCCGCTGCCTATGTCATGGCCTGCGGCTATTTTGCCTGCCTTTATAAGCTCCTGAATTACATTGAAAGTGTTTTTGAAAGAAGCCGCATCTTTAATTGTAGGCACTTCATTACCCACTTTATTCAGCACCTGCGCGAATGATGATCCGCCTAATTTAAACTGGTCTCCCGAAAGGTTAATGTGGTAAATGTTACCGCCATTCCTTTTTAGTACAGGCTCCACAACCTTATTAATATCCGTACAGTTACCTGCTGCTGAAATTATTACCGTACCCGGGGCAATAACATCGCCGTCAGGATACTTTTGCTTCATACTAAGCGAATCTTTACCTGTAGGTATGTTGATGCCAAGCTCTATGGCAAAATCACTGCAGCCCTGTACAGCTTCGTATAGCCTTGCATCTTCACCTTCATTTTTACATGCCCACATCCAGTTGGCTGAAAGCGATACCCCTTTAAGACCGTTTTTTATTGGTGCCCAAATGATGTTGCTCAGCGCCTCGCCTATAGAATTGCGGCTTCCTGCCACAGGGTCAACCAGCGCCGAAACAGGAGAGTGCCCTATGGTTGTGGCTACACCTTCTTTACCTGCATAGTCCAGTGCCATAACACCTACATTGTTTAGCGGTAACTGAAGCGGCCCAGCGCATTGCTGCTTGGCTACCTTTCCGGTAACGCAGCGGTCAACTTTATTGGTTAACCAGTCTTTACAGGCTACCGCCTCAAGCTGTAGCACCCGGTCAAGGTATTCGTGTATCTTATCCTGAGAATATTCCGGTGCGGCATAATTGGCAGCAACCGTTTTATCTTCCATAATAGTTTTTGGCGATGAGCCAAACATATCTTCAAGGGCAAAGTCCATAGGTTTTGCTCCTGTAGTAGCGCTTTCAAACGTAAAGCGATGATCGCCTGTTACATCGCCCACAGCATACATCGGCGAACGCTCACGGTCGGCAATGCGCTGCAGGGTGTCAAGGTCTTTTTCGCCTATTACAAGCCCCATGCGTTCCTGGCTTTCGTTGCCTATTATTTCTTTAGCCGAAAGGGTAGGGTCACCCACCGGCAGTTTGTCTAAGTCTATTTTACCACCTGTTTCCTCTACCAGTTCGCTAAGGCAGTTCAAATGCCCGCCCGCACCATGATCGTGAATGGAAACAATAGGGTTGTTGTCGCTTTCCACCAGTCCGCGAACGGCATTGGCAGCACGTTTCTGCATCTCGGGGTTTGAGCGTTGTATGGCGTTAAGTTCAATACCGCTGCTGAAGGCGCCTGTATCGGCAGATGAAACGGCAGCGCCGCCCATGCCTATACGGTAGTTCTCGCCACCAAGTATCACTACTTTATCGCCCGGCTGTGGCT
>JAEWKB010000176.1 GCA_023386255.1 Bacteroidota bacterium | reverse complement strand
GTACAGTTATATTATACTGCCTTTCTATTTCCTTAATAACATTTTCCGGTTTTTCGGCCGTAAAACTGGTTGTATAGGTAAGCCAACCCGGCTGGCGCATATCATTAGCAGGCACTGCAATGCTTTTACCATCTTCAAAAGCAACGCTTTCGCCTGGTAACAAATATACAATTTCTGAATTAAATGATACCTTTACTTTACCTTCAAAACAGCTCACTTCAAAGCGGTTATCCCTTGCCCGTACATTAAACTGTGTCCCAACAACAGTAACGGTGCCAAGAGGCGTTACAACATCAAACTTTTCACCTTTAGCTACTCTGAAAAATGCTTCGCCATTTAGCTGTATCTCGCGCTTATTTTCCCAACGGTTGGGTTGGAATTTAGCCTCTGATCCGGCATTCAATACTACTGCTGAGTTATCCGGAAGGAGGAATTCTGCACGCTTGCCTGCATCGGCCAGTTGTGTTGTGGTGTGTGTGGTATAAAAAAAGAAGGTAAGCCCAAGAGCAATAACCAGTATAGCAGCAATGCGGCCAAACCATGCAGTGCGCGAAGCTGTTTTGCGGTTGCCCCTGTTCCTGTTTCGTTCTATTTTTTGGTATAGCGCATCAAGGTTAGCCTCGGGGGCCGCAAGCTGTGCGGAGTAATCCCTTATCTTCCTGTAGGTCTCAAATCCTTCAGAAGCTGCAAACTCCCTAAGCTCCGCTTCATCCATCTCATTATTGAGCCACCTCGCTAATTTATTGTCATCTTGCATTTTTCTTCCTGTTTTTTAGTATAACAATCAATCGTTAAAAAACCCTACCTAAAACCTTCAATTTCCTTACGTAACTCTACCAGTGCGCCATGAATGCGTTTCTCAACAGCTTTTACGCTAATCTCCAGTATTTCGGCTATTTCATGGTACTTCTTTCCATCAATCCGGTTTAAGAGAAAGGCAGTACGCTGTGCTTCGGAAAGCCCGGCTATGGCTTTTTGCAGCTTTATCTTAAATTGTTCTTCTTCAAGTAAAAATTCAGGGCTTTCTGAAGTAGACTGAGGTAAAATATTATTTTTAGAATATTGCAGCACAACCTTTTGGTGCGCAATCTGATTAAGGGTAGTGTTGTTGGCTACTGTATATAAAAAAGATTTAGCTTTATCAAGCGGCACTTTGCTGCAGTTTTCCCATAATTTTATAAAGGCTTCCTGTGTTACATCTTCAGCCTGCTCCTCATTGCCAAATTTATAAAGGAGATAGTTGCGCAGGGTTTTAGCCTGGCTCCTGAAAAAATTTGCGAATATGATCTCTTCACATATGCCTGTAAGCGAATTTTTTTCCATCGGGTGAAAATATGCCCGAAAATTATAAAAAATTCTTCGGAAACTTCAATAATAAAAAAATGTTTAAAGAGTTTTTAAATATAATTGGCTGAAAGATCAGAATCTATATCTTTATCTATAATTTATTAATTAAACTGAAATTGTATGAAAATGAAATTAATGTCGGGTTTAGCCATAATTTGTATGCTTATGGCATGTAATGATGACGATGATTCGTCAGTAAGCAACACCAATCCGGCTATTGCCGAGATTGTAAATACAGTAAACCAGGGTACATGGAGAATCAGTACATATACTGATGATGGTGTTGATGAAACCAATCATTTTACGGGGTATGTATTTACGTTTGACGATAACAATGTGCTTACAGCAACTAACCAGGTAAATACCTATACAGGATCATGGTCGGTTACGGACAGCAACAGTAATGACGACAGCCCCGAGAGTGATGTTGATTTTAATATAAGCTTTGCAGCTCCTGCCAATTTTGCTGAACTTACTGATGACTGGGATATTTTATCCAGGACCGGCGACAGGATAAGGCTTGTAGATGTGAGCGGAGGGAATGGAGGTACAGATTATGTAACTTTTGACAAGATCAATTAATTTTTTTAAAAACTTAAAAGCAGAGGTAGGGTATTTTCTTTTTCAGCTGTTATAGAATAAATGTATGAAAAAGAAATCTTATAATTTTTAGTTTTTCTGTGTGTAAGCAGGCTTTGTTGGGCCTGCTTTTTTTATGTAACGGGTAGGATATTTATGTTTAAAACGGTTACATATAAAAGGATTATTAACCTTAAAATACCATGTAGTTTTGTTTCTTTATATTCATACTAAGCCGGGCACAGCAGTGTCCGGTTTTGTTTTTATGTAATGTAGGGTATTTAAGAATTAGCTTGTTTAAGTTTAAAAAAACCAAACATTATGAAAAAAATTATTTCTACTCTGGCGGTGTTAGCTTTTACAGGCATCTTAATCATTTCGTGTGAGGAAGATGATGCTACACCGGTAAATCAGGAGCAATCCTGCCTGCCTGATAATTTACAAAATGGCCTCATAGCCTCCTACACCTTTGCCGGCGGCAGCCTTCAGGATGGTACAGGCAGTGCTCACTTAACAGCAAGCAGTGCCCAACCCGCAGCGGACAGGCAGGGTAATTTAGACTGTGCCTACTCATTTGCAGGTAGTGGCAATTCCTACTTAATAAGCCAGGACACCGGCTTTTTAAATAATCTTACAACTTTATCCGTATCCTTTTGGTACCAGCCGCAGGGCAATCAGGTTGATTATGAGCTATTACTGGGCAGGGGCGAGGGTATGCATTGCCCTGATTCATACGGAGAATGGTCTGTAGGACTCTATGACTGCCGCCGGGCTGTTTTTGGCCACGGAAATTCGGTTTGGGATGACATGATAACTGATATGTCTGAAGGCTGTGCGGGTGAAGAAGATGCACGTACCAATGTATGGCACCATGTTACCGTAACATGCGTTAAAGCAACCAATGAAATTAAAATATACCACAATGGTATCTTGCAGGATTCAGCTACGGGCATGGCAGACTGCGGCATGGGCGGCACACCAACTGTTGATGATATTGGCAACCTGATGATAGGTAAATATTTTAGCGGCAAAATAGATGATATTGTAATTTATAACCGTGTACTGACACAGGCTGAAATTAGCCAGTTACACCAGTTGGCTCCCTGCTGCGAATAGACTAAAGAAATTGTTTTTCCGTTGTAAATGAAGTTGTACATTAGCTTTTTGAAAAACAACATATACTATTTAAAATAAAATTATAGATGAACAAATCCTTTAAAGTTTTATCTGCACTTGTGCTTACGGCTTTATTAGCAGTGTCTTGTGTTGAAGACGATGCTTCACCGGTTTTAAATACTGAGAATCCTTTCGCGCTATATGCCGATTCGCCTGTTACTGTACAGCTTGAAGCGCTTGCGGCCAATCAGCTGGACTGCCTGGAAATGATGTTCCCCATAACTGTTGCAACTTATAGTGAGGGTTTTGTTATTGACCAAACCTATACGTTTAATAACAGCACCGAGCTTATAAATTTTATAAATGCACTGGGTGAAGGAGATGCCTATGCCATTCAGTTCCCTTTCAATATTACAGGTAATGGCGAAGAGCTGGCTATAACAGGCAACGAAAATTTTATAACCACATTGCAGGCTGAAGCCGATGAATGCTGCATAAGCACTAATACTGCTTTTTCGCAGTTATACAACAGTGTTACTGCTGCTGAACAAAATACCATGGATACATTTACGCATGAGTACACATTTAGTGCAAGCCAGGCGGGTAAAATCTGCAGCATAGGTTATAAAGGGGAAACAGATGTGCTAAACTACCTTGTAGAAATTGTTGATGCAAATAATGCAGTGCTTTATACGGGTAACCATACCTTTACCAGCTCACAAATGAGTTATATTTCAATACCTGCTGTTACAATAAATGCCAATCAGCAATACACTATAAGGCGCTCTATAGCAGGATATGGTCCCGGTTCAAGCGGTATAGGTACATTAAAGTCAGGCTCAGCTATTTTGCCTGTAACGTTTGGAGACATTACAATTCACCAGGCTAACTTTTATGGCGGCGGAGGATCGGGCGTAACGCATGACTACCTGCCGATGATAGATTTTGTGTTCAAGCCTCAACAACCATAACAATATAATATGCGTGGAAAAACCGGTTACATAGTAACCGGTTTTTTATTTTTAGGCACGTAACTTCAAAATCAAATCATTAAATTTGCACCTCATTAAAAGAAAAGGGATATGTTCGATAATTTAAGCGATAAGTTAGATAAAGCCTTCCATATACTAAAAGGACACGGTAAGATTACCGAGGTAAATGTGGCCGACACCCTTAAAGAGGTACGCCGCGCATTACTTGATGCCGACGTTAACTTTAAGATAGCGAAGGACTTTACCACAAAGGTTAAAGAAAAGGCTATCGGGCAAAATGTACTTACAACCCTTCAGCCGGGCCAGTTAATGGTTAAGCTGGTAAAAGATGAGCTTACCGAACTTATGGGTGGCGATGCAGCAGGCATAAACCTTTCGGGCAACCCCACCGTAATATTAATGTCGGGTTTACAAGGTTCTGGTAAAACCACTTTCTCCGGTAAGCTTGCCAATTATCTTAAAACAAAAAAGAATAAAAAGCCGCTACTTGTAGCGTGTGATATTTATCGTCCTGCGGCTATAAACCAGCTTCATGTTGTGGGTGGCCAGATAGGGGTGGAGGTATATTCTGAAGAAGGAAACCGCAATCCTGTTGAAATTGCCCAAAACGCTATTAAACATGCCAAAGCCAATGGCTTTAATGTGGTGATTGTGGATACTGCGGGCCGCCTTGCTGTTGATGAGGAAATGATGAACGAGATTGCAAACGTTCACAAAGCTATACAGCCACAGGAAACATTGTTTGTGGTAGACTCAATGACTGGCCAGGATGCCGTAAACACAGCCAAAGCGTTTAACGACAGGCTTAATTTTGATGGTGTAATACTTACCAAGCTTGACGGTGATACACGTGGCGGTGCAGCTATATCAATTAAATCGGTTGTTAACAAGCCTATCAAATTTATTGGTACAGGCGAAAAGATGGAAGCTATTGATGTGTTCTATCCTAACCGTATGGCCGACCGTATCCTGGGCATGGGTGACGTTGTGTCGCTTGTGGAAAGGGCACAGGAGCAATATGATGAGGAAGAGGCGCGTAAGCTACAGAAAAAGATTGCCAAGCACGAGTTTGGCGTTGATGATTTCCTGAACCAGATACAGCAGGTGAAGAAAATGGGTAACATGAAAGACCT
>JAEWKB010000029.1 GCA_023386255.1 Bacteroidota bacterium | reverse complement strand
ATCATGGACAACAAGATCATGATAGTAGATGAGCAGACAGGCCGTATTATGGACGGAAGGCGTTATTCTGACGGGCTTCACCAGGCTATTGAAGCTAAGGAGAACGTAAAGATTGAGGCTGCCACGCAAACATTTGCTACCATCACCCTGCAAAACTACTTCAGGATGTACAGTAAGCTTGCCGGTATGACCGGTACTGCGGTAACTGAAGCAGGTGAATTCTTGGAAATATACAAGCTTGATGTGGTTGAGATACCAACCAACAGGCCTATTGCAAGGAAAGACCTTGAAGATAAAATATACAGGAGTACCCGCGAGAAATTCAATGCGGTTATTGAAGATGTAACCCAGCTTGCTGCTGCCGGAAGGCCTGTACTTATAGGTACAACATCGGTAGAGATTTCGGAGCTATTGAGCCGTATGCTTAAGATGAGGAACGTGCAGCACAACGTACTGAACGCGAAGCTCCACAAAAAAGAAGCTGACATTGTAGCCGAAGCCGGTAAGCCGGGAGTTGTAACCATTGCTACCAACATGGCAGGCCGTGGTACCGACATTAAGCTTACACCGGAAGTTAAAGCCGCGGGCGGGCTTGCAATTGTAGGTACTGAAAGGCATGATTCGCGCCGTGTTGACCGCCAGTTGCGAGGCCGTGCGGGACGCCAGGGTGACCCGGGAAGCTCACAGTTCTATGTGTCGCTTGAAGATAACCTGATGCGTTTGTTCGGATCCGAAAGGGTGGCTAAGATCATGGACCGCCTTGGACTGAAGGAAGGTGAAGTGATACAGCATTCTATGATGACAAAATCGATAGAGCGTGCACAGAAAAAGGTGGAAGAAAACAACTTTGGTGTACGTAAGCGCCTTCTTGAATATGATGACGTAATGAACGCCCAGCGCGAAGTGGTTTACAAGCGCAGGAAACATGCATTGCACGGAGAGCGCCTTAAGGTGGATATCGTAAATATGATGTACGACACTGTAGAGGTAATTGTTGAACAAAACAAAACATCAAACGATTATAAGAACTTTGAGTTTGAACTGATACGTTACTTCTCTATAAGCTCTCCTGTAACCGAACCTGATTTTGCAAAACTTAGCGACAGGGAAATATCAGGCAGGGTATATAAAGCGGTTGTTGATGCCTACCAGGCGAAGAATGAGCGCGACGCCGCTGAAGCTTTCCCTGTAATCAAAAATGTTTATGAGAACAACAACGGCCAGTATGAGCGCATTGTAGTTCCGTTTACTGATGGCATTAAAACACTTAATGTAGTAACCGACCTTGAGAAGGCTTACCAGACCGAAGGACGTTCATTAGTAAGTGATTTTGAGAAGAATATTACTCTTGCCATTATTGACGAAGCCTGGAAAAAGCACCTTCGAAAAATGGATGAGCTTAAACAGTCAGTACAGCTTGCGGTGCATGAGCAGAAGGATCCGCTTCTTATCTACAAATTTGAAGCCTTTAACCTGTTCAGAAAAACACTTGACGGTATAAATAAAGAAGTTATCTCGTTCCTTTTCAAGGGTACACTGCCATCACAAAACCCTAACAACATACAGGAGGCAAGGCAGGCACCTCAAAGAAAGGAAGAGTACCATGAAGTGAAAGACGAGGTGCTGAACACTGATGAAATGGCCGCCAAAGCACGCGAAGCAGCAATGCAGTCGCAACAACGCCAGCCGGTAACCGAAACTATTATAAGGGACGCGCCGAAGATAAACCGTAACGATAATGTTACTATTAAACATGTTATGAGCGGTAAGACCGAAACGATGAAGTTTAAAAAAGCAGAGAGCCTTTTAGCCACCGGCGAATGGGTTATTGTTTAACCTGCAACTACTATACACAAAAAATCCCGGTAGCTACCGGGATTTTTTAATTATGACGAGTGTATTAAAACAATCTTATATTTGCTAAAACTAAACCAATGAAAAAACTTATCCTGCCCCTCCTTTTAATAACCTGCGCTCTCACTTTTGCACAAGATAAAAAGTCTCTGGAAGACAGAGCTGTGAAAATGGGAAACCATACTATTAATGGCGAATTTGATCAGATGATTAACTATACTTATCCCAAAGTATTTACGCTTTTCCCAAAAGAAGCTTTACTGGAAAGTTTTAAATCTATGCTTAAAGGCGATGAATTCACTATAACTATTGTAAAGGCGCCGCTAAATTTTAAGTTTGGGGAAATTAAGAAAATTGATAATGCCTATTATAGCATCATTCATCATGACTTAGTAATGGATATGGCTTTTAATGAACCTCTGGAAGATGATGAAATTGATATGATGCTCGACATTTTAAAATCAGCCATGAAAACCAATGAAGTGAGCTATACTAAAGAGACTAAAACTATCAGGATAAAGAAAAGAGCTGAAATGGTAGCCATTTCTGACGAAATCTCAAATCATCAATGGACCTATCTTAACAATGACGGAAGCCCTTTACTGAAAAAGCTTTTACCCGAAAAAGCAATAAACGAGCTCGGGCTAAAGTAAAAGCGATACAAACTTAATCCTCAACACATGTTGGGGATTTTTTAAATTTCATAGCTACTCTATTAGTATAAACCTACTTGTTTTTTTATATTTGTGGATATTCACTTTCAGCCAAACCTGGAAATTATCCGCCAATGGAGTTATACTATTCCCTATCGGTACTAATAGTACTGGCCTCATTTTTTGCGTATTTTAATGTGCGTTTTTTAAAACTTCCTTCAACTATCGGTATCATGGTCATTGCCATGGCAGTATCTGTAATACTTGTAATATCAGGAAGTATATTTCCGGATACCCTTCAACGCATATCCACTCTTATAGCGGGCTTTGATTTTACTGAGCTGCTTATGGGTGCTATGCTGAACTTCCTCCTTTTTGCCGGAGCAGTTCATATTAACCTTAAAGACCTTCGCGAACAGCGGGGGCCGGTCATGGTTTTCTCGACATTAAGTGTAATCATTTCAACTTTTGCGGTGGGTACGCTGGTGTATTACATCCCGATGGCAAGTCTTGAGATACCTTATATTTACTGCCTTGTGTTTGGGGCACTAATATCTCCTACTGACCCTGTTGCAGTACTCAGTATCCTGAAAGGTGCCAAAGTACGTAAATCGCTTGAAACAAAAATTGCGGGAGAATCCTTGTTTAATGATGGTGTTGCCGTTGTAGCCTTTGCCGTAATTTTACAAATTGCACAGGGCAGATCGGAAGAGATGACTTTGCCGCATGTATTGTGGCTGTTGCTGCGTGAAGCCGGAGGTGGTTTTTTATTGTGAGTTATATTGGGTATAACAGCATCTAAGGCAATGCGAAAAATTGACGATTACAAAGTTTCAGTGCTTATAACTTTAGCGGTAGTGATGGGCGGTTACCTTATAGCACGCCAACTGCACATATCAGGGCCTCTTACAATGGTTTTCGCCGGGTTGATTATTGGCACCTTTAAAAGAAGGAGTACGGCCATGTCTCCTGTTACCAAAGACTACCTTGACAAATTTTGGGAACTGAATGATGAAATACTTAATGCCATACTGTTTCTTTTCATAGGTTTCAACCTACTTACTATGCGTGACCTTAATGACTCCTGGACACCTGGTAGAATCTGCATTT
>JAEWKB010000025.1 GCA_023386255.1 Bacteroidota bacterium | reverse complement strand
AACCAGCTCAAAGTGATAGTAAGCGCGAAGAAAACGGGCTTCGGCAATTATCTGGTCTTTACCTTCAAAATCTATGTTATCCTTAAATTCCATGATGTAGCTTGTCCTGTTTACACCGCCAAACATCCAGTCCCATATGTTACGCAGGTTAACATTAACCGGGCTGTGCGTCATGTCATCAATCTGCTGCCAACCGGGTACATCGCTTGCGCTTTCGCCTCCGGCATACGTATTGTCTGAAGCAATTTCGCCTAATATTACGTTTACATAAGTAGATTGCAGTATATCATAAGCGGCAATAAGTGCTTTATTATATTCTTCAGGTGAGTTGAAATAATTATCAGAACTGATAGAATACTCTACCTCCCTTTCTACAAACTCATCGGTGCAGGCCACATTTACCGCAGCGATGATGCTAAATGCCAGAACGGCTGTTATTATGTTTCTTTTCATGATTTTTTAGAAGTTTAGGTTTAATCCGAACAGGTATGTACGCGGCACAGGGTAGAA
Source organism: Bacteroidota bacterium (assembly GCA_023386255.1). Classification (GTDB taxonomy): domain Bacteria; phylum Bacteroidota; class Bacteroidia; order Flavobacteriales; family Flavobacteriaceae; genus Flavobacterium. Next base: position 8,197 of record JAEWKB010000025.1, on the reverse strand, counting down.
ACCATAATCAATTCCTGAAGATAGGGGGCTACCACTTGAAGCGCCGGGATCATATCCCATGTATTTTGTAAAGGTGTAAAGGTTGTTTACGCCTACATATAGCCTTACTTTGTTTATATATGCCTTTTTGGTAAACTCCGGATTTATGGTATAACCAAGCTGCACAGTCTGAATCCTGAAGTAAGAAGCATCTTCTACAAAATAGTCAGAGAACAGGTTGTTTGATGTGGCTCCTGTAGTTACACGCGGCACACTATTGCTTGTGCCTTCGCCATGCCACCTGTCAAGCGTATAGTTCATCCTGTTCACATCAGGCTGTGTCCTTTCATAGTTCCTTATCATATCATTACCCAATGATGCAAAACCGAAAGCAACAAAATCAAACCCTTTATAGTCAAAGCTGATGTTTATACCCATGGTGGCATCCGGTATCGGGTCACCTATATCAGTACGGTCATCGGTGTTTATAACGCCATCGCCGTTAAGGTCTTTAAAACGTATATCGCCGGGTTGCGCTTCAACGCCCGCACCTGCGCCTGCCTGAGAAGGATGTGCATCTACTTCGGCCTGGTTCTGGAAGATACCGTCAGTCTCATAACCATAGAAGTAACCCAATGCATGGCCTACTTCCATACGGGTAGGGGCAGGCTGGCTAACGCCAAATGCACCACCTGTTAAAAAGCCTGTACCGTTATCTACCCTGGTAACTTCATTATTAATAAATGCCACGTTGTAGTTGATGTTGAATTTAAAGTCATCGCCAATCCTGTCCTTATAACCGATTGCGAATTCAAAACCTTTATTTACCACATCTCCTGCGTTAAGTATTGGGTACTGCCCGCCGGGGCCTCCTGTACCGATAATACCCGAAATAGGAATGCCCGGTATTAAAAGGTCGGCACGTTTATCCCTGAAATAATCGGCAGTAATATCAACTTTGTCGTTAAACATCCTCAAATCAAGGCCCACATCAAACTTACGTGCTTCTTCCCACCTAAGGTCGGCATTTGCCAGTGCGCCTGTAGCTGCTCCCTGTACCAGCTGGCCGTTAAATATATAAGTTGCCTCGCCGTTCAGCAGGCCCAGGTAACGGTTTGAAGGGATGAGGTCGCTACCCATAATACCGTAGCTTGCACGCAGCTTTAAGAAGCTCAGGAAGCTGTTAGAGCCATAAAAAGGCTCATCAGAAATAACCCATCCACCTGTTACAGAAGGGAAGTAGGCTACCCTGTTGTTAGGGCCAAATTTCGTAGAAGTATCTCTCCTGAACATACCCGAAAGCAGGTAACGTCCTTTATAGTCATACTGAAGCCTTGCGAAGTATGATACCCTTCTGTCATCATATACATAAGAGCTTACGTTCTTTGCCTCTGCAAGCCCGGTTGTTAAGTTGATGTCTGCAAATTCCCATGAATTGTTAGGCACATCAAATCCTGTAGCATACAAGCCTTCGCCCCAGGTTTTAAACACTGTGCCACCAAGAGTAAACTGTACTTTATGAGCATCATTAAACAGCTTTTCATACGTACCGTAAAAGTCGAAAGTATAATCGCTGTCGGTAAATGCGTTTTGCTGTACGCGGCTCCTTGGGTTGTCAAATACTTTGCCTCCGTATATTACAAGCGGGCTAAATACCCTTTCGTCGGCATCCTGGCTGTTATAACCAAACCTTCCGGTTAAAGTAAGGCCGTCAGTAACTTCATAGTCTGCATTAATCAATGTAGTTATCCTGCGCAGTTTGTATTCATTATAGGTATTGTCAATCTGCGCAAGCGGGTTTATAATCTCGTTGCCAAGAGTACCTCCCGGTGTAGTTTGTGACCCGGTAATGGGTAAAACTGTAAAATCTCCCGCCGCATCGCGCGGAGTAAAAACAGATGGCGTATTTATGGCATTAAAAAGTACCGACCCTAACACATTTTCGTTAAAGGTTTGCCTGTTTAACCAGGTGTAAACAAAGTTAGTATTCACCTTTAGTTTATCGGTTATGTCGGCATTCATGCCTGCCCGCACCGTGTTACGCTCAAAATTCGATTTTTCGGCAGCAACAATACCATCCTGTGCAAAGTGAGAAGCGCTAAGTATATAGCCCACTTTATCTCCACCGCCGGATACACTGAAGTCATGGTTTACCATAGGTACGCCTTTGTCAAAAACTTCATCCTGCCAGTCAGTCCCTTCGCCCAGCGTGCTTACATCAGGAAAAGGTATGTAGGAAGCCCCGCCGTTAGCATAGCTTTCATTTAGCAGTAGCGCGTATTCTGTAGCATTAAGCAAGGGAAGCTTACGCGTAGTTTCCTGGAAGCCTATGTAGTTGTTGTATGAAAATACAGGTTTAGAGTTCCTTTTGCCTCTTTTCATGGTTACAAGTATAACCCCGTTAGCACCTGCAGTACCATAAATGGCTGCCTGCGCATCTTTAAGCACCGTTATATTTTCAACATCATTAAAATTCAGGTCGCTGAAGCTCATTGTAGATATTATACCATCAACAAGCATTAGCGGCCTGTTATTTTCGTTTGAAGCTACACCACGTATCCTTATATCAAGGCCTGCTCCCGGCGCTCCTGATTGTGTAGTTACGTTAACGCCTGAAACTGTACCCTGCAGCGCCTGTTCCATCTTTACAGGCTTAAAATTTTCTATCATTTCACGGTTAACCACGCTTACAGCCCCGGTAACATCGCGGCGGCGTTGCGAACCGTATCCTATTACTACTACCTCTTCCAAAGTCTTTGTGTCTTCATCTAGTGACACCGTAATAGTTTGTGCTGAATTTACCGTTTGCTCAAAACTCTTAAAGCCAATATAGCTAAATACAAGAGTAGAGCCGGACGGTACTGAAATAGTAAAATTACCGTCTATATCTGTAACGGTGCCTAATGAAGAATTTTTTACAGCGACGCCTGCACCGGGTATAGGCATTCCCGTAGCCGCTTCGCTTACTTTACCGCTTATCTCAATATTTTGCGCATAGCAAAATGATGAAATCAGGATGAAAGCAATTAAGAATAGTTTTGACTTCATGTTAATTGGTTTTTGTGATAATCTAAAAGTATGTCACAATTAATTACACATTTAAAAATGAACCTGTACAAAAAATATACATCTTTAAAATAATTGGGTGCAACACGAAATAATCCTGTTATTACTGTGTTAACAGCTTATTAAGTTAGTTTTAACTTTAGCTGCTGAAGCTTACGAAAACCTTGTAAATAAGCTGTTTGTTGAGGTGTTGTATAGGTAGATTTGAAGAGTGTTGTAGTAGATTATATGGAAAGTATATGCTCTACAAGGCCTAATTCGTGAGGAAGATCCATTTTTTTCCGCAATCGATATCGCTTAATTTCGACGCTGCGGACAGATATATTTAGTAATGGCGCAATTTCTTTAGAAGATAAATTAAGCCTTAGGTAAGCACACAGACGCAAATCATTTGGAGTAAGAGAGGGGTGGGCGCTCTTTATCTTTTTCAGGAAATCTTTATCCGCATTATTAAAGGCTTCTTTAAACATATTCCAGGTATCATCTTCATTAATATTCTTATTAATGGTTGTAATAACCGATTTTACATTTTTATCACCACCTTCTGTTGATCTTTTAAGGTCATCTTTAATCATTGACAATAATTCGTTCTTCTTGATGAGGTTCATGGTTGAAACGGCAAGTTCGCGGTTCTTGCTTTCAAAATCCTGCTGCAGCTGTTCATTTTTCATTCTCATTAGCTCCTGTTCATTTTCCAGTTCCTTAATTTCAAGAAGCCTGTTATTTTCCTCAATAAGTTTTTCCTTCTGCCTCTGGTAGTAGTTCTTATAGGCACGGTTAATTAAGTAAGCAGCAATGGCCCCCAGTATAAGATAAATTATAATTGCCGTATTGGTCCTGTACCATGGCTTAAGTATGGTAAAAGAATATTCGGCTGTATTAAGTGAAAGTGCATCGCCAATCTTAGCCCTTACTTTAAAAGTGTAATCTCCCGGAGGTAAATTTTTGAAGTTGATGTATGGCCTGCCGCTCCATTCGCTCCATTCATCCTGCATGCCGGCAAGCATGTACTGGAACTCTGCATTAATGTATTTATCATACTCAGGCACTGTAAAAGAGAACGTAAGGTTATTGTCGGCATATTTAAAACTGCCGTTTCCTGCCATGGGCCTGGATATGTTTTTCCTGTTCAGTTCGTTGGTAGAAATATTGGTAATGCTGATATTGTAATTTGCAAAATGCAGGTTATTGATATTTATTGTGTAATAACCATCGGTGGTACCAATAAGGTATATGCTTGGGGTTAGCTGGGTTATATTTTCAAAACCAAGCATAGAGTTGGTTAATGAGGATGGGATGGGTATAATTGTATGTTTTAGATCAGAATTTAATTTACCTGAAGAAAAACTGTTGATATAATTGCGGGTAAAGAACCAAAGCCTATTAGCATTGTCGGGCATTAATTTGCCTGATGTATATTGGTCTGTCTTAAACACTTTAGAAAGCGCATCGTTGCGTTCAAATGCTTTGGTTGCAGGGTTTAATTTAAAAAAACCGTCTTTAGAGGCATAGTATATCTGGTTATTGAATTTTCCTAAGCTCGCATTTTTGCCTTTTGCAGGCGATGTATAAGCTTTAAAAAATGTTGTTTTTGAAAAAGACGCGTCAGCCTCTATCCTGAAAACGCCTTTATACTCGTGGCTGATGTAGATGTTGTTCTCGGATACTTCGAAATAACGGCTGGAGTAGTCAAACCCTTTTATCCAGTTCCTGAATTTCCAGGTGCCATTACTGTTTTCCAGTACCGATATGCCATGATAATTTCCCTGTAGCAGCAGGTTAGGGTTATAGGGGTGCTTTTCGAACTTCCAGGTTCCTGAAGCTGAAAACACAGGTGCGGCAGAATTGTTCTTAATGACATAAGTACCTGAATCGTGCCCACAGAAAAGTGTGCCGTTGTACTCGTAAAGTGACCATACCTGCCCTTTAGTGCCGGGTATGAAACTAAAATCGGCAGCAGTATTAAAAGGTTTATAAAACAAACCCTGGTTGGTGCCAATATACAGCATCCCTTTATGCAGTATAGAGGCATATACAGTACCAAGAAACCCGGTATCATCTACAAAGCTCCGTACACCTGATTTCAGGTTGATGCTGTTTATGCCATTGTCAAGCCCTACCCACAAGTTCTTGTCATGGTCTTCAAACAATGAAAGGGCCGTATTGTTGCTGAGCCCTTTATTCTGGGTAATGTGATACCTGATCCTTCCTTCAGGAGAGAGGATAAAAATACCGTTTGATACCGTGCCCAGTGCCAGGCTGCCATCGCTAAGCATGCGGCTGCTGTATATACTGCTGGAATAAAGCTCTGCATCAGCCTCGGTTTTCCATGGCGCCGGCACATTGTCTTTCAGTTCTAAAAAACCATTATACTGTGTTTGGAGCAGCAGCCCTTCATTATGGGGGTATATGTTTACTATTTTGTTCTTTATGAGCAGCGGGCTGTTATTTAGCAGTTTGCTCTTACCATTTTCAATTTCAAAAAGCCCCGTACCGAAGGTTTGGTATAAAATGGTGTTGTTGATGGTAAATATTTTATTTACACCCGTTTCAGGTGCGAGTATCCTGAAGGAGCCACTTTTCGAATCGTAGATAAAAATCTGGCTAAGCGACTGGAATATTACCCAATGATCGTATTGTGCAATGTTCCAGAATTGTTCATCATCAAGGATTTTCTTTTTTATCTTACTGCTCAGGGAGTGGTATGTTAAGCTCCCGGCCTGGTTGCGGGTCCAGTAGCCGAACTCCATGTAGCAACCTGTATAAATCCTGTTGCCTATAACGTTAACAGAGCGTATTATGGTCTCGTTAGGAGAGGGGTAAAGGGTCCATGCGGTGCCGTTAAACTCCAGCAGTCCCTCGTTGTTTGCAAAGTACATGTATTGCTTTGCATCCTGGGCCATCATCCAGTTTTGGTTGCCCGCATTATACAGGCCTGTGCTATATTTTAATATAGGCGGAAGTTCCTGTGCACGTGAGCCCGTGCTTAACAATAGCAGCAGCAGTATAAGGTATTGCTTCACAACCACAAATTTTAAGGATTGCTAATATACAATACATCATATATATTAAATATATGTTAAGAATTTTTTTTGCTGATTGTTAGCTAAAATAAAGATACGGACCGGCTATCGACAGATTATATATAGATAATAATAAAAAAAAGGATGCCGGCGGCATCCTTAACTATACAATTTCAGCACTCAGGCCTGCTTCGAGCAGTTGTGTGCATTGGGGTTTCAGTTCTTTAAATTGGCCTGTTTTAACCGTGCATTTTCCATTATAGTGTACAATAAGCGAGCACTGCTCTGCCTGCTCAGGCGTGTGGCGGCATACCCTTATCAGTGTATCAATAACATGGTCAAAGGTATTTACATCATCATTGTACAATACAATTTCATTGTTAAAAGAAGTAGCTTCTTCAAGCAATACTTCTTCTAATACTTTCTCTTTTGTACTCATATTCATTCTTCTTTGTTACTGCTAATTTATATATTTTAGAGAAACCCAATTGTTTCTCTGTAACTTTTTTTCAAATGTCAGGCCCAGTTTAGTGCAGCAGGCATCAATGGCCGGTATGTCTTCTTCATAAAAACCGCTCAGCAGCAACACTCCGCCTTTGTTAAGGCAGGCAGCATATTGCTGCATGTCATTCAGCAGGATATTGCGGTTTATATTGGCAATAATAACATCGTAGCTTTTACCGGCAAGTAAAGCTGCGTCGCCTTCATAAACGGTAATGTGGCTGCAATTATTACGCTCAGCATTTTCAATAGAGTTCAGGTAGCACCAGTTATCAATATCAATGGCATCAATTGGTTTTGCACCTTTCATTTCTGCCAGTATCGCCAGTATGGCAGTACCGCAGCCCATATCCAGTGTTTCCTTGCCTTCAAGGTTCATGTCCAGCAGGTGCTGTATCATCATAAAAGTAGTTTCGTGGTGGCCTGTACCAAAGCTCATCTTAGGCTCTATAACAATATCATACTGCACATCTTTCTTTTCGTGGAAGGGCGCACGAACATAACAGGTATTGTCAACTTCAATGGGTTCAAAGTTTTTCTCCCATTCCTCATTCCAGTTCACCTGCTCAATTTCTTCAAACGTATATTGAATCTTAAACTCATCGGAGTTCAGTATCTGTATATCTTTAAGTACATCTTCATTCCAATATTGTTTCTGGATGTATGCAGATATGCCTTCTTCAGTTTCTATAAAGCTTTCAAAAGGGGTTTCACCCAGTTCGGCAATAAGTATTTCGGCCCCCGGATTTTTGGGCTCAACGGTAAAATGATATCCTATATAGATATTCGACATAACTTTAATTTTTCGCAAAGGTAATATTAAGGTAACATTAGGTTGTAAAATTTAATGGTAAGTTTGCGCAAACTTAACACACAGCATTTAAGGCGGGTTTTTAATAGTGAATTACAGAAACTTTCCGGAATTTAAATGCAAAATTACAGCAACAAAAACTAACACAACTAACAAAAATGAAAAAATCTTTACTGCTTATTGTTCTGCTTATCGGCATGGCAGTTTCAGCCCAGGTAGACATAAGGCGAACGACAACAGATAATGACCTGAAGCTTTCGGCACTGCCGTATTACAACTATGGTAAGGGGTTGGGGCTGACGTCTCCTGACAGTATTTTCCAGCTGAACATACGCTTCAGGATGCAGAACAGGGTAACATACCTCCAAAATGAGGACGAAGAAGCGGCTATAGACGGGCAGATACGCCGCCTGCGCCTGCGTTTTGACGGTTATGTGGGCGACCCCAGGTTTTTATATGCAATACAGCTTTCTTTTGCGCCGGGCGATGTTGGTGAAGTAAGGGAAGGCGAAAATATAAATATTATACGCGATGCGGTGGTGTTTTACAGGCCAAATAAACACTGGAATATTGGCTTCGGGCAAACAAAACTTCCGGGCAACAGGCAAAGGGTTAATTCATCAGGAGGCTTGCAGCTTACCGATAGGACCATCAACAATGCCCGCTTTACCATTGACAGGGATTTTGGCGTGCAGGTACACCACCTGAATGAATATCTTGATAAATTTTCGTATAACCTTAAGGGAGCGATAAGCATGGGCGAGGGCCGTAATTCAACCGATGAGCCCGATAATGGCCTGGCCTATACAGGTAAGGT
>JAEWKB010000205.1 GCA_023386255.1 Bacteroidota bacterium | reverse complement strand
GCCGGACACGGTAGTACCGGCATAAACCAAATTATCACCATCACTGTTTTTTTCTACAGCAAGAGATTCACCGGTTAAAACGGCTTCATTAACCGAAAAGTCATTCGATTTTAAAATAAGGCCGTCTGCACTTATGGTACTGCCCTCGGCTACAATAAGGGTATCGCCTGTTACAAGGTCTTCAGCTTTTATGTCCTGTTCAACGCCATCACGTATAACCCTGCATAGGGGCTGCGTAAGCTCTTTAAGTTTTTGAAGTGCGTTGCTGCTCCTTCTTTCCTGGTAAAAAGATATAGCGGCGATTAATAAAATAGAGCCCGCTAAAAATGCTGCATCCCTGTATTCGCCACTTACAAAATAAATTGCTGAAGCCGCCAGCAAAAGCAGTACCATCGGCTCAAGGAATATGCTTTTTATGAATGCCAGCAGGCGGTTTTCCTTTTTTCCCTGTATTTTATTTATACCATGGCGCAGCCTTGATGCTGCTACCTCCGCGGATGTCAGGCCCCGTATTTCCGGATTTACATTTGTAGCCATAGATTCTCATTATACACTAAATGTAGTGCAAAATTTAATCACTTTAAAACTGTACGGTCAATCATATAGCCATTTGCCAATGAAACTCACATAATTACAGATAGACAAGGTAAGCACGAAACGCCATTACAGCACAGCATCAATTATTCCGGCCCTTAATCTTAAGCCAATCTTAAGGAAACTCCTATAAGAGAGGTATCATTAATGCGTTATTTAGTAGTATAAAATAAAGCATATGAAACCGTTATTATTCCTTTTTCTGACAATCATCTCATTGCAGTCAGGAAATGATCTCGAGGCGGCTAAAAAAGCAGCCAAAGAACAAAACAAACTAATTCTGCTAAACTTTTCAGGGTCTGACTGGTGTGGGCCGTGTATTGTTCTGCGAAGGGATTATATTCAAAGTGAGGTTTTCCAGGCAATGGCCAAAGGGAACCTTGTTATGGTTAATGCTGATTTCCCACGGAAAAAGAAAAACCAGCTCCCGCCGGAACAAGTGAAGAAGAATGAAGCCCTTGCAGAAAAATACAACAAAGAAGGCTTTTTCCCTTATACACTCCTTTTGGATGCCAACGGTAAAGTACTTAAAACATGGAAAGGAAAACCTGAAGTATCTGCAGAGAAATGGACTCAGGAAATAAAAGCAATCTGTACTGCCAGTAAATGAGCGCACTGATGAAACCTTTTGCACAATCATTACGGCTCATGGGGAATGCGTTTACCATAACTGTTGTTGCGGCAGATAACGGTATTGCCCAAAAACACATTGATGCTGCCGTAGCTGAAATCAGGAGGATTGAACAATTGCTTACTACATTTCGCGCTGACAGCCAAACCAGCCTGATTAATGAAAATGCAGGTATAGCGCCCGTTGCAGTAGACCCCGAAGTGTTCGGCTTAATTGAACGCAGCATCGCGATATCAAAAATTACACAGGGTGCTTTTGACATTTCATATGGCAGCATAGACAAAAGCCTGTGGAACTTTGACAGGGAAATGACCAGCCTTCCCTCAAAAGAAGAGGCACGCAAAATGGTACACCTGATAAATTACAATAATATTGTGTTGGACAGAGAAAATACAACTGTTTTCCTGAAAGAGAAAGGCATGCGCATTGGTTTTGGTGGCATAGGTAAAGGCTATGCTGCAGAAATGGCAAAGGCATTGCTGATGAAGGAAGGTGTGAAAAGCGGCATAATCAATGCCAGCGGCGACCTTACCGCGTGGGGCTACCAGCCCAATGGCAAGCCATGGCGCATCGGGATATCCAACCCGGACAGGCCACAGGATATTTTCTCGTACCTGGACATATCCGGCCTGGCAGTAGCTACATCCGGCAACTATGAGAAATATGTAATGATTGGCGGGAAAAAGTATTCGCATACCATTGACCCAAAAACAGGCCTCCCGATATCAGGCATCAAAAGCGTTACGGTAATAAGCGAAAATGCCGAGTTTGCCGATGCCATGGCTACCCCTATTGCCGTAATGGGCATAAAGGCCGGGCTTTACCAGATTGACCAGATTCCTGACCTGCATTGCATCATTATAGACGATAATAATACAATTTACACCTCTAAAGCAATTAACCTAAACTAAATAACATGAAACGGATATATTCCTTCTGCGGCGTACTTATCTTAACCGCTGCCTTCTCTTCCTGTACCTCAGTAAAAGAGTACCAAAAAAACAAAATCAATGACGCAGAGATGGCGCTCTCTAACCGCAAGGTACAAAAAACCGAGCTGAGCTTCCAAAGCTACCGGGAAGGTTCATCGGGAGCAAACTCAGGGAAAAGCGGCGGTGGCTGCGGCTGCAATTAACTTTTAAGCAATAACCAATGAAACGAATATATATTACCGGCTTTGCACTCCTGTCGCTGTTACGGTTAGCTGCTCAGGAGCCTGCCCACGAAGATTCAACTGCCTACAAAACCCAAAAGCTGAAGCTTGATGAAATCAACCTTGTATCGAGCTATTACAGGCAGGATGGAAATAATGCTGCGGTGACCGGAGGTATCGGCTCTCAGAAGCTGACCGATATCTCTAACAGTATTGACGTAAAGTTCGTTAAGTATGGGGTGAGCGGGAAAAAGCATACCCTGGATGTGGAGGTTGGCGTGGACCAGTATTCTTCCGCATCATCAGATATGGTAGATCTTAGCGCCAATACTTCAGCCTCATACTCTGACATCCGTGTGTATCCGTCATTAAGCTATACAATGGAGAATGAAGAGAAGGGCAATACCTTTGGTGCCGGGGTCTCCTCCTCTACGGAATATGACTACCAGTCATTTGGCGGGAACGTAAGCTACTCCAAGAAGACAAGGGACAGGAACGGTGAATTTACAGCTAAGTTCCAGGCATACATAGACCAGGTAAAGCTGATTAACCCAACTGAACTAAGGCCTGAGATTGGAAATGGGGGGACGGAAAGCAGGAATACTTTTGCGGGGTCTCTTAGTTATTCCCAAATAGTGAACGAGAACTTCCAGTTGTTATTCCAGGCAGATATAGTTACCCAGCAAGGCTACCTAAGCCTGCCTTTCCACAGGGTTTATTTCAATGACGGAAGCGTACACCAGGAAAATCTCCCGGATAGCAGGTTTAAGTTACCCCTGGCGGTACGCGCCAGCTACTTTTTAGGCGATAACATTATTATCAGGGCTTACTACCGCTATTACACAGATGACTGGAAACTCACATCTCACACAGCAGATATAGAAGTGCCTGTTAAGATATCGCCATTCCTCTCCCTCAGCCCATTTTACAGGTATTACACCCAGAGCGCCATTAAGTACTTTAAACCGTATGGAGTGCATGCCGGATTGGAAGAGTTTTATACCAGCAATTATGACCTGTCAAAATTTAACAGCAATTTCTTTGGCCTTGGCATCCGCCTTGCGCCGCCAAATGGCGTTTTTGGCATCAAGCACCTCAATATGCTGGAGATACGATACGGGCATTATGACAGGTCTACAAATCTTGCCTCTGATATAGTAAGCATTAATTTAAAATACAAGTAATAATCACGAATATAAATAAAATGGCCGGCATTAAAAGAATACCGGCCATTTTGTTTCAGCATGCTTAATTACTTCTTAAATGTCATCGATACTGTCGTACCGAGATTTTTTTTGCTGCTAATGGAAAGGGTAATATTCAGCAAGGCTGCTATTTTTTTTACTATGGAAAGGCCAAGCCCTGTACCGTTAATATGTGCGTTCTCAGAAGTTTCCGACCTGTAGAACTGGTTGTATATATTCTCCATATCATTTTCGGCTATGCCAATGCCCTCATCTGAAATGGTGCAGACAGTATGCTGCTTGTCGGAATGTTCCAGCCTGATTGTTACAGTACCGGACTGCCTGGAATACTTTATAGCGTTGGATAGTATATTTTCTACAAGTATTGAAAGCATGGAAGCATTGGAATAGATATAATAATGCCTGTCAACATTGAAGATTACCTTTAACTCTTTCTCTTCAATATTTAAAGAATACCGTTCCAGGGCTTCCTGAAGGACTTCATCAAGCGCTGCCTTTTTAAATATAGCGTCCCTATCATACTTTTCAAAACGTGCCAACAATAGCAGCTGGTCTACCATGTTGTTTATCCTGTTCACCTCATCAACACAATACTTTATTTTAGTTATGTATTCGTCAGTATTTCTGGGTTTCCTTAAAAGTACCTCTAATGTTCCCTTTATTATAGACAAAGGGGTCCTCAGTTCGTGTGAGGCATCAGTAGTGAACTGTTTTTCTCGTGAAATTGCGTTCTCTATACGGTCAAGCAATTCATTTATGGTTGCAGCAAGCTTATAGAGCTCATCATTTCGTGCAGGCAGGGGTATCCTTTCATTAAAATTGCCATCTGTAATATTGCGGGTGGTTTCTATTATTTGTAATGCCGGCCTAATACTTCGGTCCGCAATAAAGCGGGTCAGGAAAAATAACAGAACAAGGCATACCGGGTAAGTAAGTATGAGATTGTAAGCCAGATTGCGAAGCACCCGGTTTTCGGACTCGATTGACATAGCTATTATTGCATAACCTACGGTTTTCCCTTCATGTACCAAAGGGGTCTGGACCTGCCTGACCGGTATGCTGTCAATAAATGTATCAATATAGTCACCCTTCCCCTGGTGATCTGTCAGGAAAAGCTCCCTGCCTTTTAAATTAGGGGACTTTTCTACCGGTTTTTTATGGGCATCATAAATCTCAACATACACAGGATTTAATACTATTGCCTGATGTTCGGGCTCTTCCCACTCCCCTTCCGGGACAAATTCTACAATCCCATTTCGGGAGGAAACTTCACTCTGGTGGATTTCAATTTCCCTGTTTAGAATCTCATTAATATCATAATTAACCGACCAGGATACCGTACTGTAAATACTGATAAAAATTAACAGAAGGAGAATGGCAACCCCATAAAGGTTAAATAGTGAAACCCTGTTTTTAAAATAAGATATTTTCATACCTGCCCCCTAATCATTAACTATATATCCTACACCCCTGACGGTTTTAATCCTGGTATCATCTTTTAGGATGCCCAGCTTCTT
>JAEWKB010000186.1 GCA_023386255.1 Bacteroidota bacterium | reverse complement strand
GTATTCGCTTTAATCTGCAAGCGGTCATTGGTAATGCCACGGTCACCTTCAAGCGCACCCACACCCAGGCGTGCTTTTACAGGAAACGGCGGCGGCAGTGTAATAAAGCCATTAATGTTTATATCGGCTGTAACGCTGCCCTGCACACCTGCATAACCGTCAAACGTAGAAATGAATTTGCCGGGAAGGTTAGGGTCCTCATAAATAACAACCATAACCCAGCCCGCAGAGCTCGATCCGTCACGGCGGCCTTTGGCTGCCCTCAGGTTAGCCAGGGTATAGGTGCCATTGGGGTTGGCAAGCCCCTGCAGCATCCCTGTTACGTTTTTGTAACAGATTATAGGCGCATCCTTAAATGATTGGGTTATATTATTTGGGTTATACCCATCAAATATTATTGCATCTTCCTGGCCTGCAGGGTCGGCAGCATTATCGGCTACAAGTGTGCTGTAGGTTCCTCCCGGCAGCTTGAACTTTACCTGGTTCCAGTCATTCAAACGTGGTGTACCGTTCCATTGGCCATTTGCGTTTGTACTACGTTCGTACGGATAGGTGGATGCCCAATACAAACCGGCATAAACTACCCTGTAGCAGGACCCTGTAAGCTGCAGGTTGGCGCTGCTGGAGCTGAATGTTGTAGGGTCACCGTCAATGTCAATATACTCCATGTTAAAGGAGTTATTGTCATCATTGGTATTCAGTGGGTTATTTGCCTGGCTTGGGTTGTTGGCATCGGCCCTGTTAAGGATGTTATTCCCCACAAAAACAATGTCCCCCTTAATTTTAATATTGCCTCCCGGGAGCCTTGGTGCAAACGGGGGCGGAACGGGAACCTGCGCCTGTGCGGCGAAACCTGATAATAACAATCCTAAGAGGACCATTATCCTGAGCGGGTAAAACTTAGTAAGGTACATGAGTAGTAGTTTTTTGGATGTGTGTTTGTTTTATAGATGTGTGTGTTATTTTACAATGTTGACGCTGGTGATCCATATAGGGTCAAAATACGTATTGTTGATATTGGAGTAGTAGGATATCAGCGCTTCTCTCCAGCTTTTGTGTTTCTTGAGGTAAACATACCTGTAGTTGATTTTAGGGTTAGTAAAGTAATTGGCATTTATTCCTTTTGATTTTAGTGATTCTATAAAAGCGTCAGAGTTGGCCGCCGTTGCAAATACATTTGCAATAATGTAATAGCCGGGATCAATATCTTCTATCATTAATTTGTTTATTTCCTGCCTTGTGCTGCGTGGCTTGTTTGTTTTTCTGGCATAATATTTTTTTATGTCCTCTTCAATCTTCTTATCGGTCTCTGCATTCGATTTTTCATCTGTAGGCAAATCGGCTACAGGCAGGTCAATAGGTATAGAATCAAGTGCGGTCAGCAGCTCATCATCATGCACTGAAAGCGTATCGGCCTGTTTTGCCAGCCTGGCTGCTTTTTCGCGTTGCGCATATTCTTTCAGGTTCTTTACTTTTTGTTCAAACTCTGCTTTCTGCACATTAGCTATCGAATCTTCCTTCATCAATACATCAAGCAGGTGCCGGCTTTCTTCATCCAGCTCACCTTTCAGCTTTTCAAGTTCGGCAGTTGCATTAAAAGCAGGTTCGGCAGCCTTTTCGGTTTTATTAGCAATTGTTGTTTTTTGTATGCTGTCCAATACAGTTTTTAAAGAGTCTTTTTCCTGTTGGCTTTGCAGGACTGTAGCTACGCGGTCGTTTATAGAAAAAGCCATAGTAATTTCGTGTGTAGGCCCCAGGTTTACTATTCCTTCCTTAGTGCCGTGCTCATAAGCATAACCCAATGATAATTTTTTTGAAAGGTGGAAACCTGCACCGGCACTCAGCCCGTAAAAATCATCCATACCTGCCTGGAACCAGCCCATACGCGGAAAATCAAGCAAAATAGAGGCATTAAGCCCAAAGCCGTTCTCCTGGCTTTGCCTGCCGCGGAACATAAGGCGTCCCTCACCATTTTCCAAAAGTCCTTTTGCGGTAGGGAAGAAAAGCGTGTACATTATGTGGCCTGAAAATGTTTTATCGGTATAATCATCGGTCATATCGTTCGACTTAAAGTCGTAATCAATAAAGTTTTCGGCAAAAAAACCAACGTCCAGCCCACCATAGTTAAAATTGAAGCCCGGTTTTATGCTAAGGATAGAATTATTCCGCATCGCTAAAATAATTGGATCAGGCTCCTGAGATACTACTTTGTTCTTGTTCACGCCGCTATTATAGTAGGCCAGGTTAAAGCCCACAGTAAGGTTCATTTTGTTCCACAGCTTTACGTTATAGGCATAGTTGGCCACGCCTCCAAAGCTTGATATTACCCCCAGGTTGTGCTGGTAAATGCCAAGCCCGATACCAGCCCTTTCGCCATACCTGCCTGAGTAGGCCAGCAAATACAATTTTGGCGAATCATCAAATTGTATCCACTGGTTGCGGTGGTACAGCGTGATGTGCGCATTGTACTCACGAACGAACGAGAATGTAGGGTTAAGCAGGAAGCGATTGTATTTTAAATTGTTTTGTGCAGGGATATTAAAGGTAAGCACAGGGGCATCCTGCGCCTTTACTTTGGTAAAGGCTCCGCATACAAGCAACAGTAAAAAGGTAAAGTAGTTTTTTGCCATTTACTTCAGGATTGTTATTGAGCCGCGCCTTATTATTTCGTAATTTTTTGATATGGTATAGTAGTACACAGGATTTTTAAGCGACCATGTAAAATCGCTCTCCGGCCATGTACCTGTATAACTGAACTTTTTAAACACTACTTTGCCTGTAGGATCATAAATAGTGATCTCTACATCATCAGCTACATATTCTTGCGGTAACGCCCACTTATCATTAATGCCGTCATTGTTAGGAGTTACCACGTTTGGTATGGCAATAACCTCGTTCTCTACCACTTTTACCATGAATGATTTTGTAACCTCACACTGGCCTATGGCCGCTGTAATGCTGTAGTTGCCCTGCTCCGTTATTTCAACTGATGGCGTTGTGGCAATAAGGGTACCTTCCTGGTACCAGCTGTAAGTTTCGGCACCGCTTGCTTCTAACGTAAGTGTTGTACCTTCAGGCAATTCTACCAGCGGGGCTATGTCTATAACAATGGCAGAAAGGTCGGCCGGTGCAACATTTAGAGTATTCGATGTAAGTGTACAGCCATTGTAGCTTACCTCAAGATAGTAGCTGCCTTCGGCCTGTACTGCAATTTCCGGAGTGTTGCCTATTGTGGCGCTGTTATTTTCTATATGCCAGGTGTAGGTATAAAGCGGATCAGTAAGGCTTGATGATAGGGTTACAGTAGCGCCATCCTCACACAACGAACCTTCTGAGGTTATGGTAACGCCTTCGGCAAAGCCAAGCTGTATGGCTACAGTATTAGAGGTTGCAATGCCCCAGTCAGGCACGGTTACCTGTATTGTATACTCTCCATTTTGTGTAACAGGCAGGGTAGGGGACGTAGCCCCGGAAATTGCGGTAGTGCCGTTAAACCATTGGAAGGTATAAGTGCTACCCGATACCGTTACCGGCCCGTTTGGCGTTATTGCCCTGATTGAAGTAATACTTACCGTAGTAGCCGTGCTGCTGCATGCCTGGTAATCTGCTGCCGGAGCAATTACCACTTCAAAAGCTGAAGGGTAGG
>JAEWKB010000119.1 GCA_023386255.1 Bacteroidota bacterium | reverse complement strand
GCATAGGCAGCTGCTTTACAAGGTTAAGCCCAATATCCGGCCACTTAAAATCATTTTGAAGCGACGGTACTTTTTTCATCAGGTTGTAAAGGAATATCCTGTAATTGGTGGGTTTTGACTGCAAAAGGTCTATATATTCAGACATTTTCATTTCGGCATGTGCCTCATTAAAGCCATCTTTGTGAGATACCGGCCTGTCATCATACAAGGGTACGGTCTGGTCGCCTGCTATGTCTTTTATATAATCCAGCTTCCACTTTTCATACGCGGGCCAGTCTTCTGTAAGGCGCTCAACCACTACAGGTTTTTGCTTCCTTACATAATTATTATAAAAATCTTCTTTGGATATGGTCTGTACACGTTCAATCTCTGTCAGTTCTATTGGCATAGCTCAGTATGAAGTTGTTTTGATGGTCTAACAAAATTAATAAAGCGTTAGGTAATTGTAAAGTAGCGTTTACCCAAAGTTTTCAC
This sequence comes from Bacteroidota bacterium, assembly GCA_023386255.1. Classification (GTDB taxonomy): domain Bacteria; phylum Bacteroidota; class Bacteroidia; order Flavobacteriales; family Flavobacteriaceae; genus Flavobacterium. The sequence continues at coordinate 8,282 of JAEWKB010000119.1, read as the reverse complement.
AAAATTTTAATATTCCTCAATACGTTCCGTTACCGACAGGTAATCGTAAAGGGCCAAATTTTCAGGCAGCCCCAGCTTATCGGCCAGGCGTTCTTTGCGTTTTCGGCATGCTTCGGGCGTAATGTTCAGCATAGAGGCAATTTCCTTTGTGCTAAGGTTCATGTATATGTAGGCAATAAACCTCATGTCATTAGCTGTCAGTGTAGGGTGTATGGCTTTTAGCCGGCTTAGTACGCCATGATTCACTTCCTCAAAATGGGTTATAAAGCTGTCCCACTCGTCATCGGTCTTTAAATGGCTTTTTAAGGTTTTAATATGGTTTGCAAGGGTTTTGTCTTCAGCCAGTTCCGGCACGCGCGACAGTGATTGCAGTATTTCTTCAATAAGCTGGTTCCTGCCCGAAAGGTAAAGCGCTTTGGCCGACAGCTTCCTGTTTCGCACCTCAATCTCGTTCTTCAGGCGTTCCTGCTCAAGTAAAAGTTTTGTTTCCCTTTCGCGTATTTGCTGTTCCAGCAGCAGGTGGTCGTTCTTTTCTTTTTCAAGCTCCAGTGCCGTCATCTGCTGGTTTCGTTCAGCTATCAGCTTTCTCTGCTTGTGCCTTACCGATATATTACGGAGTATAAGGATTATTATTACAAGCACCGCAACAATGCCGAGCGCCGAGTAGAGGTATAGCCGGCGTTCAGCAGCACGTTTTTCATCATTGCGTGCTATCTGGTTTTTGTAATCTTGTATTTCAAACTGTACTTTGGCTTTATCAAAAGCCAGGGAGTTTTTAATTTCATTGAGCTCCCTGTCGGTCACAATAACCGAATCTTTATAGGCGAGTGCTTTTGCGTAATCTTTACTTTTATAATATGCTTCAGACAGCAGCTCATAAATGGATCTCTTTGCCTCAGGGTTTGGGTTTTCCCGCAGTACCTTTGCGGCAGTACTAACTGCGGCCTTATAATTTTGTTCCTTTATATAGGCCTTGATTATCACCATGGTTACAGAAAGGCCAATATCGTTAAAATTAAGATCTGAAGTGGTACGGTAAATATGCTCTGCCTTTTCCCGCGCCTGCCTGGCATTCCCCATCAGCAGTTCGTTTTCGGCCAGGGCTACCTCTGCCAGCACCAGCATTTCGGGCTGTGCCTTCAGTAAAGGGATGGCTTCCTGTATGTATTTCCGGGCTTCCTCCGGTTTGTTGGTTTCATTGGCTACATTACCAAGGTTCATAGAATATAGCCCAACTTTCACCCAGTCTTTATTTTCGCGGGCAATGTCATATGCTTTTTTAAAGTATTCCCTGGCCTTGTCAAAGTTCTTTTCTTTTGAAAAGAGGATGGCAATGTTGTTAAGTACCACCATTTCAAATTTAGGCTCCAGGTGCTTAACGGCAATGTTATAGCTTTCCAGGTAGTAGTTAATGGCTTCGCCATAATCAAGCATGGTGTAATAGTTGGCGCCAATATTATTTATGGCCAGGAACTGCTGCTTGTACCAACGGTTCTTTTTTGCCATGTCGCGTGCCCGAGTAAGGAGTTCCAGCGATTTTACATGGTCCTTTTTCCACATAGCGTCAATGCCCTGCTTTATAAGCGTATCACATTGAGCGGTATTGCCTGCCGAAGCCGTTGCACATAACGAAACACATAGCAATACTGCCATCAGGAGGTGCCGGATATGTATGCTGTATAATTTCATCGGCAATATTTACATCAAATATACTAATTAAATAAAGCCAAAATAAAAGGCTTCCCTTGCAGATGAAGGAAAGCCATTTAGGATATTAATAAAATGGTTTAAGCTTTTTTAGCGGAGGCCTCAAGATTTCTCTCAATTTTATGGCCCGGGCGGCTCCATCGCGGTTTCTCACCCAGTGCTGCATATTCAGAGTCTTCAGCTTCCACAGTTTCAGGCTGCATTTTCTTTATGAATGGCTTCTGCGCAGTAAGCCCCAGCATCTCAAACATTTTCATGTCTTCGTTTAGATCGGGGTTTGGCGTGGTTAGCAGCTTATCTCCCGCAAATATAGAGTTAGCGCCGGCAAAAAAGCACATGGCCTGGCCTTCGCGGCTCATTTGCGTACGGCCTGCCGATAGCCTTACCTGTGTTTCTGGCATTACAATACGGGTAGTGGCTACCATGCGTATCATTTCCCAAATCTCCACCGGCTTTTCGTTTTCCATCGGGGTACCTTCAACTGCTACAAGAGCGTTAATCGGTACCGACTCCGGCTGCGGGTTTAGCGATGCCAGTGCTACAAGCATGCCGGCACGGTCTTCAATGCTTTCGCCCATTCCTATAATACCGCCGCTACACACAGTAACGTTAGTTTTGCGTACGTTGTCAATAGTTTGCAGGCGGTCTTCAAAACCACGTGTTGATATTACCTCCTTATAATAATCTTCAGATGTGTCAAGGTTGTGGTTGTAAGCATACAATCCTGCTTCAGCCAGCCTTTTTGCCTGATTTTCGGTAAGCATGCCCAGTGTGCAGCAAACTTCCATATCCAGCTTGTTTATAGTGCGTACCATCTCGAGCACCTGGTCAAACTCCGGCCCGTCTTTCACGTTGCGCCACGCCGCACCCATGCACACACGCGATGATCCGCCTGATTTAGCTCGCAAGGCTTGTGCCTTTACCTGCTGCACGGTCATCAGGTCATTGCCTTCTATGTTGGTATGGTAGCGCGCTGCCTGCGGGCAATAGCCGCAATCTTCGGGGCAGCCGCCTGTTTTTATAGATAGCAAAGTTGATACCTGTACCACATTAGGGTCGTGGTGTTCCCGGTGTATAGTGGCTGCCTCATAGAGCAGGTCCATCAGCGGTTTATTATATAAGGCGATTATTTCCTCGCGCGTCCAGTTGTGCCTTGTAATGCTCATGTCGGAATTTTTAAGTTGCTCCAAAAGTAGCAAATTCCGTTAAATATGGCAGATTTCTTATTAAAGTTTATGCTTCGTTAGGACGGTGTGCAGCATCATCTACTTTATTAATTTTTTCTACCTTGTCTTTCCAGTACTGCATTAGCGCAAATGATACTATTACCGAAGCAGCGGCTCCTTCAAGCGCCAGGCCTATAACGAACTGGTATAGTGACGGGTCTCCGCCGCCAAATATGTACGCTTCGGCAAAATCATGCAGGTAGGCATCCTGCCCCTGGTATTCTACATAAGCTATAAAAGCAGCCAGTCCCAGTATCAGGCTTACTATACCTGTTAGTATGGCAGATAAAAAATTGGTAAAATAACCGTCTATATGATCTTTATAGTTCTGCCTGATGGTCCTGTTAATGCCGTAAATTACAAATACAAAATTTAACAGCCTCAGGTATATCTGGTCAGCCAGGCCCATAGCTTCAATAAGAAGAAAGTATAACCCTATACATATAAAGATAATGACACCGTTGATAATAACTCTTGAAAGTTTCATAGCTCTTTTGGTTTGTGTTTATATTCAGTTAATAAATTGACTATAAATTATTTAGTTGCACAGCGGCTTTTGTAAGCCTGTTACTGTATCCTAAAGTTAGCTATAAAAAGTATGGTACGGATGCTGATTAATAAAATTTTAATAAATGAAGTATGACTAAATGTTAAGGGTTATTTAATGCGGTTGCCCTGTTCATCATACAGTAAAACCCAGTCATCATGAAAAAAATAATTCCATTTTGCAGCGGCAATGTCCACCGTAGGGTCAATAAGCTGCTTGGTTGGGCCATTATTAATTGATGCCCATGAATCTACATAAACGGCAACATCATGCCCTTTGGCTTTAAAATCTTTTTTTATGCGCCGGCACATTTGCCATATCATATCGGGCTTTACTGCCATGGTGTTGTACTGCTTACGGGTAAGGTCTTTATGCGGGTTGTAAAAAAGCTGTTGCCCTGTTTTCTTATCAATAATCCTGAATTTTATAGTGCCGTCCCTAAAACGCAGCATCATCCTCCAGCTAAGGCGGTGGCCTTCTTCGGTCCACAATACGTCTCCTTTAATTGCGTAATGCCTCAACGGCAGCAGTATCTGGATTATAAGGTAAGGAATAAATATATACTTAAAAATGCCGCTCCTTTCATAAGTAGGTGTATGGTCTGTCACTACAGGTTTCTTTTTAAAGAATATCCTCCTGATCTTATCAGGGGGGTAGAAGAATACTACAAAACTTAGCGCGAAAAACGGGAAGATGCCTATATGCAGGGTGATAGAATTGAAAAGGTGGAACACCAGCGACGCAAGCAGTGCAATTGTCCTGGTTTTGCGGAAGAGAAGCAGCGGTACCACAAGCATATCAAAAGCAATGCCTGCGTAGGCTATGAACAGGTAAAACCACGGTTGGGTGGCGATATTTATAAACGACCCGTGAATGCTTTGCAGCATGAGCAATTTGCTAAATGTGCCATCAAGCCAGCCGGGATAGAACTTGGCCAGCGTTGCATAAAAATACACAATAGCCATCTGCGCAATCATTACCCATGAGCACCAGGCAGACATGGTAAGCCTCCTTTTTTCAGGCTTTTGCAGCACATCTACAGAGTAATATCTGTTGGCAGGTAGCAGCAGCATTATAAGGCATACCAGTACCAGCAGGTAGTAGTGGTTGTTGTAGGATGTTTTCTGCATATAGTATACCCCTGCCCAAAGTATGGTAAACCCGCCCAGGCTCCAGCGGTATTTATACCCCATCATGGTAAGCAGCCCACAGGTACCCATCACGCCAAAGTAAACATACATCCAGTTGCCGGGCAGTGGCTGCAGCCAGTCCATCCCTATGTGCGAGAAGGTAAATTTAGGCTTAATAAGGTTGTTGTGTACCCAGCCGGTAAACATGGCGCCAAAGCTTTCGCATGCCAGCAAAAACCCCAAAAATATCCTGAAAATAATTAAAGGAGAATTGTCTATCTGCTCAAACAGGCGGTTCCTCATTATGGTTTGCTATTAAAATAAGCCAGTGAATCTTCCTTATCTTTTGCCAGCTGCTCCTTAAGTGCATCAACCGATGAGAACTTTACCTCGTCCCGTAGCCGGTGGTGCAGGTTTACCTGCACTTGTTTGCCATACAGGTCGGCTTCAAAATCAAAAAGGTGTATCTCAATAGTTTGCGCCGTGCCGCCTACTGTGGGGTTGGTGCCAATGTTAAGCATGCCCTGCACCTCTTGGCCATCAATAACAGCCGAAGCTACATAAACTCCGTTTTCAGGGATGAGTTTATAATCTTCGCGTATAGATAAATTGGCAGTTGGGTAGCCTATGGTACGGCCCAGCTGCCTGCCTTTAACTACTGTGCCGGTAAGCATGTATGGGTAGCCCAGGAACTCATTTGCAGTTGCAATATCGCCTGCCATGAGTGCATTGCGTATTTTGGTGGAACTTACAGATACTTCATTAACTTCCATAGCCGAAATCTGCTCTACTTCAAATCCATATTCGTTACCATAAATTATAAGGTCATCAATAGTGGCTGTACGGTTACGCCCAAAGCGGTGGTCATAACCTATAATAATCTTGCAGATGTTGAGCCTTTCTACCAGGATGTTCTTTACAAACTCTTCTGCTGTAAGGCGCGAAAAAGCATGGTCAAACGGATGTATGATAAGGTTATCAATGCCTGCCTCTTTTAACAGCTGCGCTTTTTCATCGATGGTATTTAAAAGCCTGATATCTGAATTTTGCTGCAGCACCATCCTGGGGTGCGGAAAGAAGGTAAGCACGAGGCTTTCGCAGCCCGATGAACTGCTGTTATTTATAAGCTTCTCAAGTATGGTCTTGTGCCCCTTATGTACACCATCAAAAGTACCAAGTGTAACAATGGTTTTAGAAGCGGTAATAAAGTCGTATATTGAATTGTATATCTTCAACTGACACTGATTTAAAAGCAAATTTAATTATAATTATATTCAATAACATATTTTTTAATACTGTGCATTAATATAGTTGATAAGCTTGCTGTTACATAGTTAATTAACATTTAAAAATAAGAATCATTATAAATAGTTAAAGAAAATCTAATATATTTGTCAGCTATTACAACAAAAAAACTTATTATGAAAAGACGATTACTTATAGCTGTTTTTGCTATAGTTTCCTTTGCAGGCGGCGCGCAGGACAGATCCTGGAAGCCTGTAACAAGGGATCAGGCTGAGAAACTCGGCCAGGTTAAGCCTATGCACGAGGGCCTTTCCGGAAAGTACTTCCTTCTTGATACGCAGTCATTAAAGCAGGCTCTTGCATCACTGAACGATAATCCGGCTGCCGAACCTGTTATGGTTGCCATACCTAATGCATCAGGCAAAGTTGAACGCTATCGTGTTACAGAATACTCTAACTTTTCGCCTGAGCTTCAGGCGCAGTTTCCTGAAATCCGTGCTTATGCCGGTAAAGGTGTAGATGATCCTGCCGCTACCATCAGCTTTAGCTTATCGCCTGAAAAAGGTATAAGCGTTATGGTTTTAAGGGGTGACAGAAGCTCGGAGTTCCTTGAGCCGTACACAAAAGAATCAAATGTTTATATTGCATTTACTCCTAAAGCAAGGAGAATGAAAGGGCAAATGCCTTTTACCTGCTTTACACAAGAAGACCATGTTATTACAGAAAACTTCAGCACTAACAGGAATGAAATGTCAAGCGCGGGTGTGCTTAAAAAGTTTAGGCTGGCACTTTCAACTACAGGTGAGTATACCGTATATCATGGAGGTGTTGCCCAGGCGGTTGCTGCTGTAAATACCACAATGACAAGGGTTAATGGTGTATTTGCGATAGATCTTGCGGTTAAGCTTGAACTTATCGCTAATAATGCGCAATTAATCTATCCTAATCCAAACAGTGACCCATATTCTCCCGCTACAGATATAGATTTTTGGAACTCACAGCTTCAAAACACCCTTACAAATGTAATTGGTGAAGCTAACTATGATATCGGGCATCTTTTTGGCGCTAGCGGAGGCGGTGGTAACGCAGGTTGTATAGGATGTGTTTGTGTGAACGGACAAAAAGGAAGCGGAATTACATCACCGTCAAACAATCAGCCTGAAGGTGATACTTTTGACATTGATTATGTTGCGCATGAAATGGGCCACCAGCTTGGAGGTACCCATACCATGACTGCTGCTATTGAAGGAGCGGGTGTAAGCGTAGAACCGGGTAGTGGTACAACTATTATGGGTTACGCGGGTATTACCGGCCCTACGACTGATGTACAGCAGAATTCTGATGATTATTTTTCATACTCGAACATACTTCAAATCCAGAATAATCTTCAAAATAAGCCTTGTGCGGTAAATACACCTATCAACAACGCCCCAATGACTATTAGTGCAGGCGCTGATAATATTATTCCTAAAGGGACTCCATTCGTATTGAGGGCTGCAAATACTGCAGGAAATGCTGCTACGGTTACTTACTGCTGGGAACAGGCTGATAATGCTACCTCTGCTACCGATGGAGCCCAGAGCATTGTATACCCTACTAAGCCGAGCGGCCCTAATTTCAGGTCATACCCTCCAACCACTTCACCAAACAGGTATATGCCTAAGCTTGAGAAAGTGCTTGCAGGAAACTTAACTTTCGATTGGGAATCGGTTTCAACCGTTGCAAGGACTCTTAACTTTGCACTTACAGGAAGGGATAACGTTGCTACAGGAGGCCAGACACAAACAGACCTTATGCAGGTTAACGTTAATGGTACCGCCGGGCCTTTCACAGTTACTTCGCAAAATATGCCAGGCATTTCATGGCCTGTAGGAAGTACACAAACTATTACCTGGAATGTGGCCGGTACAAATGGTAATGGCATTAATACATCGCAGGTTAACATAAGGCTTTCTACTGATAACGGGCAGACTTTTTCAACTGTACTGGCAGCTAACACACCTAATGATGGATCGGAAACTATAACACTGCCGTCTAACATTTCGGCTCCTTTCTGCCGTATAATGGTTGAGGCGGTTAATAATATTTACTATGCCGTAAACAGCCAGACAATTGCTATAGGCTATACTGTTACCGAAAGTTGTAATACATATACAAATAACACGCCAATGGCTATTCCTGACGGTGTAGGTAACCCGGGATTAGGCCAGGTAGTAGGGAGTACAATTACAGTACCAGGTAATATGTCTATTACCGAAATAACAGCTAACGTAAATGTAACGCACCCCTATGTTCAGGATTTGATTGTAGCGCTTGTTCATCCGGATAATACTCAGGTAGTGCTGTGGCGTAATGAATGTACCCAGCAAAATGGTTTTAATGTCACTTTTGATGATACAGCAGCTAACATAGTTTGCGGGCCTGTAA
>JAEWKB010000107.1 GCA_023386255.1 Bacteroidota bacterium | reverse complement strand
CTTAAAATTTATTGCCAGGGTAGGTGCAGGACGGGAAAGTATTGATACTGATTATGCAGAAGCCAAAGGCATACACCTAATAGCCGCACCCGAAGGCAACAGCAATGCCGTGGGCGAGCAGGCGCTTGGGATGCTGCTCTCGCTGTTCAATAACCTGAACAGGGCCGACAGGCAGATTCGTTCAGGGCAATGGGTACGTGAAGCGAACCGTGGGCATGAGCTGGAAGGTAAGACCGTAGGCATCATAGGCTATGGCAACATGGGCAAAAGTTTTGCAAAAAAGCTGCTGGGGTTTGATGTTGAAGTGCTGTGTTATGATATTAAAGAAGATGTAGGCGATGAAAATGCCCGTCAGGTAACATTACGGGAGCTACAGCAAAAAGCCGATGTGGTGAGCCTGCATACCCCGTGGACACCGCTAACAAACCGTATGGTTAATGCTGACTTTATAAATGCTTTTACCAAACCTTTCTGGCTTATTAATACGGCAAGGGGAAAAAGCGTGGTAACTAAAGACCTTGCACAAGCTTTAAAGTCAGGGAAAATTTTAGGTGCGGCACTTGATGTGCTGGAGTATGAAAAATCATCCTTTGAGCACCTGTTCATGGATGGCAACATCCCGCAGGAATTTCAGTACTTATTAGATTCAGATAATGTTTTGTTGTCGCCCCACATTGCCGGATGGACATTTGAAAGCCATGCAAAACTGGCGCAGGTGATTGTGGATAAGATACGGGATTTGTATTTATAACATACAGTGTCATTCTGACGAAGGAAGAATCTTTTATAGATATCTGAGATTCTTCACTACGCTGCGCTTCATTCAGAATGACACGTACTCAATTAGCATTGTTCCATTTCGACCGAAGGAGAAATCTTAACTGAGATTCTTCACTACGCTGCGCTGCGCTCAGAATGACATAGCAGTGGCTACTCTTCTCCCTTCTCAGCCAGCTTGCGTTCCAGCTCTGCCTGGAATTCTTCCATAACAGGCTTAACAGTGCTTTCGGGCAGGTCGGCAATACGAATGTACATCAGCCCGTCAACCGCGTTATTGAACAGCGGGTCCACATTAAAGGCTATAACACGGGCATTCTGCTTTATATATTTCTTTATAAGCACCGGCAGGCGAAGGCTTCCCGGCTCTATCTCTTCAATAATTTTGTCAAACTTGTTCAGGTCGGCCTCCGCTTCGTTAAACACAAAATCTTTGTCGGCATCCTTAAGCTTCACCTTGTACTCCTTTTTAGGGTGTACATACTGGGCAATATAAGGGTCGTAGTAGTTGGACTTCATGAACTCTATCATCAGTGATTTAGAGAACTGTGAGAACTGGTTGCTTATGCTCACCCCGCCAATAAGGAACTTATGCTCAGGGTAACGCAGGGTGCAGTGTACAATGCCTTTCCATAGCAGGAAAAGCGGCATCGGCTTCTGCTGGTACTCCTTTACAATAAATGCCCTTCCCATTTCAATGGATTTTGACATCATGTCGTAAAGCTCCGGCTCAAACCGGAAAAGGTCGTGCAGGTAAAAGCCGTCAATGCCGTGCCTTTTATAAATTTCACTGCCAAGGCCCATGCGGTAGGCTCCCGCAATACATTTGGCCTCGTCGTCCCACAGGAACATGTGGTGGTAGTACTTGTCATACTGATCCAGGTCCAGCGAATTGTTGGTGCCCTCACCCACCTCACGGAAAGTAATTTCTCTAAGTCGGCCTATCTCGTGCAGTATGTTGGGTATCTTATCGGCCGAAACAAGGAAAACTTCATAATTTTTACTTTGCAGCAGGCGGTAATCTCCTTTACGTATTTGAGCCAGATCAGCTTCAATTTTTTCAAGGTGAGCAGGTGTTGCTATCTGCTTAGGCCCTTTATCCCTCAGCTTCAGGTTCAGGTGGGCAGGATCCAGCAGGCGGGTATCCTTTTCATAAGGGTTTGCCAGCATATAGGTCTTCTTCCTCAGGAATTCAGAATACCCTTCCAGTGTTTCATATTCTGCCTGCTCGGTTACTGATATAGGTTTTCCTATCCTCACCCTTATAACCCTGTCTTTCTGCGTAAGCAGTTCAGATGGCAGCTTTGCTGTCCTCAATGTTTCGCTAAGCTGCGAAAGGAAATAAAAAAGCTTGCTGTTTTTGGCGTGGAAGTATATAGGCACAACAGGCACTTTTGCTTTTTTAATAAGCTTTATGGCCCCTTCTTCCCATGGTTTGTCCACCACCAGTTTGCCGTCTTTATAGGTAGATACTTCCCCGGCAGGGAATATGCCCAGAGGTTTGTTCTCGCTCAGGTGGCGCAGCGCGTCTTTAATCCCGGTAACGCTTGATTTCGCATCTTTGTGGCTTTCAAAAGGGTTCACAGGCATAACATAGGGCTTTAGCGGCTCTATGCGGTGCAGTAAAAAATTGGCTATGATTTTAAAATCAGGCTGGCGCTCCAGCATAAGTTTAAGCAGCAAAACGCCGTCAATCCCCCCCAATGGGTGGTTTGATATGGTAATGTAAGCACCGTCTTTAGGCAGGCGCTTCAGGTCTTCTTCAGGAATTTCAAATTTTATCTGGAACTCATCAAGCACCGCGTTCAGGAAATTTACATCAGACAGGTGCTTGTTCCTGTCGTATATTTTATTGAGCGTGGATATCTTTAAAACCTTCATCAGCAACCAGCCTGAAAAAGTCCCTAAAAACCCGTATTTATCAGCTTTTATAGCTTTCGCAACTTCTTTAGCGGTAACTAAACTCATCTACATTGGTGTATTTCGGCAAAAAAACAAAGATAACAATTCTAACGAAACGTTAAAGCACTGCGGTTTATTTAGCCAGATTAAGTTACCAACAGGTTATGTGCTTGTTAATAAACACGTTGATACCATTATTAGTCCTGGTGTTAAAATTTGTTATTTTTAGCTACATTTGGGCAACAATATATTTTAATGAAGATAGTCTCTTACAACGTAAACGGCATTAGGGCTGCGTTTAATAAAGGCTTCCTGGAATGGGTACAACAGGCCGATCCTGACATCATCTGCCTGCAGGAAACCAAGGCCATGCAGGAACAGGTGGCGGTACAGGAAATTGAGGCCGCAGGCTACCCGTACCATTACTGGTTCTCAGCCCAAAAAAAAGGCTACAGTGGCGTGGCAATACTCTCCAAACACAAACCTGAAAATGTAGTGTATGGTACCGGTATAGACTATATGGATGACGAAGGCCGCAATATCCGCCTGGATTTTGAAACCTTCAGCGTTATGAGCCTCTATCTGCCATCTGGCACTAATATTGCGCGGCACGAGCATAAGTTTAAGTACATGGACGACTTCCAGCAGTACATCAACAACCTGAAGCAGGATTTTCCTAATCTTGTTATATGCGGCGATTATAACATAGCACACGACAGGATAGACATTCATGACCCGGTGCGGCTTTCCAAAGTTTCCGGCTTTCTGCCGAATGAAAGGGAATGGCTTACAGGTTTCGTCAACAGTGGCTTTGTAGACAGTTTCAGGCACTTTAACAAGGAGCCGCATAACTATACATGGTGGAGCAACTTTGGCAACGCCCGTGCCAACAACAAGGGCTGGAGGATTGACTATGCTATGGTGAGCGATACCATGAAGCACCGGCTGAAACGAGCTGTTATACTGCCTGAGGCCAAACACAGCGACCACTGCCCACTAATGATAGAAATAGAATAGTAACCAATAAGAACAACAAAATGATTAGAAGAGTTTCAGCAGGATTATTGGCTTTAGCGCTCACCACATCTTGTGTGTCGTCTAAAGTATACAAGGACCTTGAGAACAAGTATGCCGACCTGAAAAAAGAGAACCGTACGCTGGCTGATGAAAATACAGCACTTACCAAAGATAAGAACCAGCTTGACCTTCAGGCTAAAGACCTCCAGGCTAAGCTCGACAAGCTGAAGGCTGAAAGAGATAAGCTGGCGTCAGACTATGCGGCTACAAAAAGCAACCTGGACAACATGAAATCTTCATACAGCGCATTGGAGAAGAACAGCAGCGACGCGCTGGACAGCAACATGAAAAAGAACCGCGAACTGCTGGCACAGCTTGAGGCGAAAGAGAAAGCGCTTGCCGCAGAGCAGGAAAGGCTTAATAAACTGAAGAGCGACCTGCAGGAACGTTCTGCACGTGTAGATGAACTGGAAGGCATGATTGCTGCCAAGGAAGCCAGCATGAAAGCCCTTAAAGATAAACTGTCTAAAGCGCTTAACAGCTTTGAAGGCAAAGGCCTTACTGTTGAGCAGAAGAACGGCAAAGTATATGTATCTATGGAGAATAAGCTGCTTTTCGGTTCAGGTAGCTGGACTGTAGGAGCTGAAGGTAAAAAAGCTGTGGTTGAAGTAGGTAAAGTATTGGCAGGAAACCCTGATATTGCAGTACTTATTGAAGGCCATACTGATAATGTGCCATATGCAGGAAGCGGCCCTATTGCCGATAACTGGGACCTTTCAACCAAGCGTGCCACGGCAATTGTAACGATACTGAGGGAGAACAAAGCCATAAACCCGCAAAACCTTACCGCGGCAGGAAGGAGCGAATTTGCCCCTGTTACTACCAATGAGAATGCTGAAGGCAAAGCCAAGAACAGGAGGATAGAGATAATCCTTACTCCTAAACTCGATGAAATTTCTAAGATGCTTAATGAAATTTAATAAAAAAAGCCCGCTGCACAGCGGGCTTTTTTTATTATTCTATCATCAGCTTTTGCCTGAAGTTATTGCCACTGTTGTCGGTAATGTTCATCATATAAAATCCTGAAGTCAGGGTAGTGGTAGCTATCGTGTTTTCTTCAATATCAGCCAAAGGCTTCTCCAGTACAAGCTTACCGCTTAAATCATATATCTGCGCCTGTACAGGATAATTGCCAGATTCAGTTTTCCTGATTGAAACTACATCTTTGGCAGGATTCGGATAGACCGCAAACGCGTTGGCTGTAAGATCAGCAATTCCTGCTGACGAATCTGTTATTTTATAAACAATGCCGCTGTTAACCCCGGCTATGTACAATTCGCCGTTAATATCTTCGCCAAAGGTGGTAAAGTTGCCTGAAAAGCTGTTGGTAAAGGTTATATTGCCGCCTGTGTTGCTCACATAGCCTATGCGGTTGTTGCAATAGTCGGCAAACAGGTATTTGCCCTGCAGGTTAGGATAGGTGTTGCCCCTGTAAACGTAGCCACCTGTTATAGAGCAGGCGCCGCTACTGTGGTTATATTGTGCTACAGGCATAGTATAGGTACCCACACCTGTACAGCCAGTTGTGTTATATACCTGGCTGCCCTCATAGCACCTCCAGCCAAAGTTAAGCCCCGCGGCGGTACCGGCAGCCACTTTGTTAATCTCTTCTATCTGGCCCTGGCCAACATCGGCAATCCACAAATCGCCTGTCTGCCTGTCAAACGAGAATTTCCACGGGTTGCGCAGCCCTGTGGCATATATTTCATCGGCACCATCCACACCTATAAATGCATTAGAGGAAGGATTGCTGTAGGGTGAACCGGTGTTTACATCTATGCGGAGTATTTTGCCCAACAGGCTGTTTATGTTCTGTCCGTTATTATTAGGGTCGCCGCCGTTGCCGCCGTCACCCATCGCAATATAAAGGTAACCGTCGGGCCCGAAGCGCAGGCACCCGCCGTTGTGGTTCGAAAATGGCTGGTTAACCGTAAGCACTATCTGTGCGCTCGAAGCATCGGCCACATTAGGATTGCCGGCGCTCCTTGTATAGCGTGCCACTACCGTATTACCTGCCGTGTTGGTGTAGTTGATATAAAAATATCCGTTAGTGGTATATTGCGGATGGAATGCCAGGCCCAGCAATCCCCTTTCTGAGCCTGTAGAAATTAATGAAGATACATTCAGGAAATTAGTGGGATTAATAGTGCCATCAGCATTTAATATCCTTATCTGCCCGCTTTGCTGTACCACAAAAAGCCTTGCGTCGCCGGCGTGAGTAATTTCGACAGGGTCATTAAAACCGGTGGCAAATTGCTGCAATGCAATAGTTTGCCCATAGGCAAGCCCGCATAGCAAGCATACAAAAGAAAGTAGTGTTGTTTTCATAGCTTAATTTTAGTTGATACGTAAAATTAAGAAAAAAATTACAACTAATTTACTAAGGTGCTGTCCCTTAACTTTTTGCTAAGAGTTAAAAATCAAACTCTTCAAAACTGATGGAATCATTTTCAGCCTGGGCTTCCTCTACTTTTATGTTCAGCCTGTTTCGGGCTATGCCGGTTATATTAATGTCACCTGTCTGGGCAATGGTATCTTCGGCTATTAAAAGCCCTCTCCTAAGCATCAGTCTCTTTATGTATTCATTATGGCGCTCAGCATAACCTTTCAGGTTGCCCTTGTTGTCAAACTTCCACATAAAGGCTTTTGGCCTCGGCACAATGCTTGCCATGTAAATACTCTCATCAAGTGATAGCTCACTTGGGTGTTTCTGGAAATAATACTGAGACGCTTCGCCCACGCCATATACGTTAGGGCCCCATTCAATTATGTTGAAATATACCTCCAGCATGCGTTCCTTGCTCACAATACGGTTATTTTCCAGTATGTAAACCAGCAGTATCTCTTCCAGTTTGCGCGACAATGTTTTCTCGCGCGTAAGGAACACGTTCTTAACCAGCTGCATGCTTATGGTGCTGGCGCCGCGGGTAAACTTCTTTGTTTTTATATTGCTGATGATGGATTGCTTAAATGCCTCGCTGATAAACCCGTGATGACGGAAGAAAGAAGGGTCCTCGCTGGTGAGTACCGCTTTGCGCAGGTAAGGTGATATTTCGTGCAGCGGTGTGTAAAACGGATTTGTAAGCCCTACAAATACCGGGCGTTGCTCCTTACCGTTCTCTATAGCGCGGTAGGTAAACGCGCCGTTCAGCTTGTTAAGGTCCGCAGCGCCATATTTTATAATTTTCAGCCCGTCTTTTTTCAGGTTGCTCTCCAGTACAATATTGCGGGGCTTGTTCTTGTTATAAAAGAAGTTGAGGTCATAGCTGAAAGTACCTTCGGCTTCCATGCCCTCAAAATTGGTAAATAGCCCATTGGGCAGCGACACAATAAAATCCTGCGCTTTCATTTTTGGTATCTTGGCCTTTAGCTGGTAGGTAGTGTCATCTGCTACACTATATTTAAGGAACGGGTGCACCTTTATACGGTTAAGCTGTGCGGTGGAGGTGCTGTCCAGTGCTACAAAATCGTCTCCAAACAAGAAACGGTAATCAAACCTGGCCTTATCAATAACCACATCTTTTTTGGCTATTTTAGGGTGATTCACCATAAAATTAGTTATAGATGCATACCCGTCAAGGTGCATTTCGCCGCCGCTCATCTCCAGGTTTTCTACATTCAGGCGAATGGTATCAAACCCGGCCATAAGCCCGTAACGTTCGTTAAGGTAAGGTATCTGTACGCGGGAAGTGTCAGTATTAAATATCTTCACGTCGGCCTGTTTGTTGCGGGGGTCGGCAAATCCGTTCACAATCCACGATTGTTTCAGCTGGCTTGTGGTAACAACTATCTGCGATTTCAGCTGCTCATCCTCAAGCCTCATCCTGTCCAGGTGGACGCTTATCTTTTTACCCATGTGGTCTGCTTTCAGGGTAAGGTTTTCCAGTGCCATGTCCGTTGGTACCAGGTTAAGCGCTTTGGTAAGGATTCGGTAGGCTTTCTCAGCATAGCTTCTTTCAGAGGTGTCATTCTCTTCTTCCTCATTGTTTTTGCTTTTAAGGAAGCGTTCGTAGTTGCTGCCTATGCTGTCCTTAACCAGCTGAACGTAGCCGTTCCTCATTTCCAGGGTGCCCAGCTGTATATTGCCTGTAAGCAGCTTTGCCAGGTTGACAGATGTTTTAATGCTTTCTACCTGCAGCAATGTTTGCGCGCCTTTAGGCTGTATGGTGATGTTTTCCATCTCAACCCCCGACACGCCTTTAAAAGCAGCCGACTTTATGCTAAAAGTACTGTTGTAGTCACTTTCCATTTTTGTGGCAATCTTATCCATGACTTTTTCTAAAACCATGTTTCGGAAAGCAAAAAACGAAATAACAGCAAGTATGATGATAACGGCAAAAATCTTCAGCAGATTAAATGCCAGTTTCTTTTTGTTTATTTTACGCATTATAGTGTGTTGTTAACCAAACAGGTGGGCCGCTACATCTTCAATCTTCGCCACCAGTTTAATCTCTATACCTGTATTTTTTAACGAAATCTTGTTGTACTTAGATACAAAAATAGCAGAAAATCCGAGTTTTTCAGCCTCCAGTATGCGTTGGTCTACCCTGTTAACAGGCCTTATCTCTCCTGAAAGGCCTATTTCACCCGCAAAACAAAAGTCTTTATTTACCGGAATATCCTCATTTGATGATAGTATAGCCGCCACGACCGCAAGGTCTATAGCAGGGTCATCAACATTTATCCCACCTGTAATATTAAGGAAAACATCTTTCGCCCCAAGTCGGAAACCCGCACGTTTTTCCAGCACGGCCAGTATCATGTTAAGGCGTTTGGCATTGTAGCCTGTAGTGCTGCGCTGCGGTGTGCCATACACGGCTGTACTTACCAGTGCCTGTATCTCTACCAGCAGCGGGCGCATGCCCTCAAGCGTGGTAGCAATGGCAGTACCGCTTAATTCTTCTTCTTTATGTGAAATGAGAATTTCGGACGGATTAGCCACCTCGCGCAGGCCTGTACCCTGCATTTCATAAATGCCCAGTTCGGCGGTAGAGCCAAACCGGTTCTTAAGCGAACGGAGGATGCGGTACACATGGTTACGGTCGCCCTCAAACTGCAGCACCGTATCAACCATGTGCTCCAGTATTTTGGGCCCGGCAATGCTGCCGTCTTTGGTTATGTGACCAATAAGGATTACAGGAACATTGGTCTCTTTTGCAAACTTAATCAGCTCAGCAGTGGTTTCCCGTATTTGCGAAATGCTCCCGGCAGATGATTCAATATAGTCGGAATGGAGCGTCTGTATCGAGTCAATTATAACCACTTCAGGTTCAATAGCTTCTATCTGTTTGAAAATATTCTGTGTTTTAGTCTCGGTAAGGATAAAGCAGTTATCGGCGTTTGATGTTATCCTTTCGGCGCGCATCTTTATCTGCTTTTGGCGTTCCTCACCAGATACGTACAAGGTGCGGTAAGGCAGCTTCAGCGATATTTGCAGCAGCAGCGTACTTTTACCTATACCCGGCTCACCGCCCAGTAACGTAAGCGATCCCGGTACCAAGCCACCGCCCAGCACACGGTTCAGCTCGCCGTCCGTAGTGTCCATGCGTACTTCGGCCGCCGAATCAATTTCAGTAATGCGTAGCGGTTTCGACGCTCTTTTAGTTTCGGGGGATGAAGGCCTCCAAGCCTGTTTTTCTTCTTTTTGTATTACTTCTTCAACAATAGTGTTCCACTGTTTGCACGCATTGCATTGCCCCTGCCATTTTGAATATTGGGTACCGCAGTTCTGGCAAAAAAAAGTAGTTTTTATTTTAGCCATTAATCTTTAAGCTCACTTTTTATAGTTTCGGCCTTCTTCATCATAAAATCCTTATTGTATTCAGCCACACCTTTAAGGGAATAACTGTTCACATAGGTTTTTATTGCCCTTTTCTTGTCGCCTGTCATTTCAAAAAACAACGCAGTATAGTATTCCCCAAAAATTGTCTTGGGATAATTTCTCCGCGCCAGGTCTCCCAGGTCCCTCAATTCATCATATACGCCATTTTTAAGAATGGCAGCTTCAATGGCTTTAAAGTCGTTTAGGCGTATTGGAATGCGGAAACCAAGGTTCTTCTCCATTTCATCGTATTTATCCTCGAGGTATTTTGCGTATCCTGATGGCAGGGTAACAATTTTGGTTTCGTATTCGGTAGATGAAATGGGCTGGTAGCAGGAAAAAATGTGGTATATAGCCGAGGGTATGGCACGTGGGGCAACAGCATAGTGGGAAGCATCCTTAAACTCTTCGTACCGGAACTTTACCGCAGGATTTTTAACCGTTGCCAAACTGTCATTTAACGTTTTTGTCCTTTTGCGTATGCTGCCTACATCACCATCGCCAACAGCCATATAATAATACACAGGCTTTTTTACTGCTGAAAGCCGTGCAGGAAGCATTTCTTCCATATGGTCAGTAAGCCTTGGGCTCAGGGCTATATAAGCATTAAAAACAGACTTATCTTTGAACAGGAATGCATTTATAAATCCGGCGGTAATGCCATGCCCCGCAATAGCACGAAAAGGCGCAACGTTATAGCCCTCTTCAATGTAAGGTATAAGTTCCTGTGATATAAATTCATAAAAATCAGCTCCTTTACCGTATGGCAGTCCTGTTTCTGTGTCATATTCAGTATCGGCCTCGCGCATATTGTCTTTGTTCTGGTTTACAGAAACAATTATCACCTCGGGCAGGTCATCCCAATAGGCAGTGTAATTAAAACTTCCGGCAAAGGGGTCAAGCAGGTATTCGCCGTCAAGCACTATAAGCAGCGGGTATGCTTTGTCTTTTTCGTCTTTATAGTAAGGAGGGGTAACAATAGTGATTGTCCTGTTCTCGCCAAGCTTTGCCGAATAGAATTCTTCTTTTTTCTTTTGGGCAAAAAGCGTGGCTGTAGCCAGTAAAAACAGCGTTATAAGTTTGATTTTCATTGCCTTACGTTTAGGGGAGTAAACAGGGGGCAATATAGCAATTATTTACGTTTATAAAGTAAAGGCAACAATAAAAAAGAGAGGCCGCCAAGTAAAATTATAAGCCCTGTTTGCGATGCCCATACAATCCACCCGAAGGCCGTGCCGGCAGTAAAAGATACCGCATAAATAGTAAGTATCTTGGCAATGGCCACAGGAAAAAAGCCGGTGCCGCCATTGGTAAAGGTTATAACTATACTGCCAATTACAAAAGCTGTTATTACAGAGCCAAACCCGAGGCCGGAAGTTTCGGGTAACGCATATATCGTTATAT